>NZ_JASCOO010000059.1:0-27583 GCF_029959485.1 Stenotrophomonas sp. PS02301 | reverse complement strand
GCGCACAAGTGACCTTGTGCGCGGGAAACCCTCGAAGCCCATAAGTGCGTCGGCGCACAGCGCCGACGACATTCCGAACGCGCCCCACCGCAATGGACGGGCGTGTGGGGCTACGCCCCGGCTTGCTGCCGCAGGTTGCACGAAAGCGTGCCGTCCTCGACGCTGGCGGTTCGTCGCCTGTACGTCACGAAGGACGGTTCACCGACACGCCGCCCGGCCTTGCAATGGAGCTTCCACGCCACGCCTCACGCAAAGGGCCGCAAGCAGCAGTAGGGACGCTTTCACCTTGTCGCTGGGCATTGTCCTTGCCCGTGTCAGGGCGCAGGCCGGTGAAGCCGTCGCGCGGGGATGCCGAGTCGGCCATGCCTCCATTCGGGAGCGGGCGGCCAGTACGTCCTTGTGTTGTTGTGAATCCTGGCGGTGGCTGGGCTTCATGGCCGCAACCTTCCAGCGAAAACAATTCCCCCTGCGCTGCGCGCATTCCTCGCGGGACAAATTCTTTTCGCTTCCAGGTTCTCCACGGTGTTGCGACCGCTGCGCGGTGCGGCCAGCCCATCCCCCGCCGGACGGATCACAACAAGGACGCACTGGCGCGACCTTGTTCAACCCGAAAGGAGAAATCATCATGGCTAACATCGGCACCTTCACCGCAGAGAAAGACGGCTTCACCGGCCAGCTCCGCACCCTGACCCTCAACTTCAAGGTCAAGCTGGTTCCCAACGACAAGGGCGAGAACGAAAGCGCCCCGGACTTCCGCCTGCAAGCGGCCGGCCACGACTTCGGCGCGGCGTGGAAGAAAACCAGCGAGGCCGGGCGGGATTACCTGTCGGTGGCCATCGACGATCCTTCATTCCCGGCGACGGTCTATGCCCGCCTGATCGAAGGCGAGAATGACACGCACGACCTCATCTGGTCGCGCAGCAAGCCCAAGGCGGCCTGACGGCCGCCCACCGCGCCCCGCCCATTGCGGCGGGGCGCGGTGCTGCTGATCGCAGCATCGCACGCACAGGGTTTCGGCAGTTGCCCCATGTCCCGCATGTCCAAGGCCAGCATTGCATTGGTGATGGTCGAATGGCTCGAAGCCCGTGGCAGTAGGAACAGCATGGCGTGTCGGCGCATTGCGCCGCCGGGCTTTCGGGCTGCGCCCCATGCCGCCAATGGCGTCATGTCCATTCGGCTTCAATCCCTCACGCCTTCGCGCCTGGCGGCGCTGCGCGCTCCGCTTGCGGGCATTCAGACGCGCTAGGGCGCGTCGCGCTCTTTCAGCACGGCCTCGAACTCCTGGCGCACCCGCGCCAGCAGTTCGTCGGCCTTGTGCGTGTCGTCGCCGGCGTAGGCCAGCGTCAACAGCGTCAGCGGATGCACTTCCATGACCTCGCACAGCTCGGTCAGCTTGTGCAGGGTCGGACTTTTCAAGTCGCGCTCCAGCGTACTCATATAGGTGCGGCTGGACACGTCGGAGAACGCTTCCTGGCTCAAGCCTCGCGCCTTCCTGACTGTCCGTATTGCCGTTGCCAATGAGTGTTTCGCTGTCACTAACTTGGTTTCCCCATAAAAACCAAGATGACAGCCCATTGCGCCCTATAGGGCTACAATCTATAGTGTTCATTCATGGCTGAAAGGCCCGCTTTCGTGCTTTTACGGAAATCCGCAGATGCGGATTCCGACAGAACCGGGGAATCGCATCCGTGTCTTTCCGGCTTCCGACAATTCCGCTTCGGCGCTTCTGTTCTTCTACGGATGCGATGGCTTGCACATCGGTGCTTCCACACGAATGCACGGATGCGTTTCGGCAGTTCTGCGCTTCGGCACCAAAGCGCATTCGCGCATCGTCGGTTTCGTGGAGAAGCTGCCCATGACCCTGCCGCTTGTCACCGCTGATGAACGCGCCCGGCTGCTGGCCCACGGCGCGGCGCTCGCCGCTGGTCAGCGGCTCGACCCGCTGCCCGTGGTGCGCTTGTTCACCCCGGACGCGCATGTGACCTGGCTGCTGGTGTCGCTCGACCCGGCGGATGGCGACACGGCCTACGGCCTGATCGACCTCGGTATCGGTATGCCTGAGCTCGGGATGGTCAAGCTGTCCGACCTGGCGGGCATCGTCGGGCCGCGCAAGCTGCCGGTGCGGCGGGATCGGTATTTCCAGGCGGTGCGCCCGTTATCGGAGTACGTCCGGCTGGCGCAGGAGAACGGCGCGATCACGGACTGATGAAAACCAGCGCGGCCTAGCCAGCCGGGGCGCATCGTGACTATTTCAATCTTGATCAAGACCGTGCAGGTCTGAATCCGCATTCTTGCACCGAAGTGGTGCGATCCTGTTGAAAACAGTCCTGATCTTGGGCGCGGGCTGCGGCACGGTGTTCGGTGCTGCGCGTCATTTTCCTGAAGGCGTAGCCGTCGCATTCAGACGATTTCCGCAACACGCAGAGCCAAATGGTCTTGACACCGACAGTTACAGCCTAACCAATTTTGATGACGACCTGATGGCATTTCGATAGTTCCCGCATCGCGGAAATCGTGGCGACGCATCCCAAACAGAGGGAGGTTTCGCCATGACTGATCGCAGCGCCGAACACTGGTATCCGACAGCGGCCTATCTCTACGTTCTGCACCTTGACGGCCCTGCGCTGGCGTGGGAATACCTGCGCCGAAATCCCGACTACCGCCGCGACTGGCTGCGCCGCCGCCGCCGGCCGGACACGGCGCAGGCGTGGGGCCTGCGCCTGCTGGAAGACCCAGCCCTGGATGCGCGCGACGCGCATCCGGCCTGGTTTCCCGATCACGATGCCGTCGTGCAGGTTTACCCGGACGATGACCCGCCACCCGAAGCCCATGCCTTCGAGTTCTGGCGCGTCCCTGGCCGCAAGCAACTGATCCACGACGGCAAGCGCCTGGTGCTGGTGTCGCATTGGCCCGGCTGCTGCCTGCGGCTCGCGCTCGCGCCGGGCCTGGAAGACGGCATGGCCTACCTCTACGCCACCCGCGCCTGCGCCACGCCCTGCGCGCGCTATCGCACGCTCGCGTCCGAGCTGGACGCATTGGCCGTGGCCACGGTTGCCACGCCTGCGGCGGCGGCCCGTTCCAGGCCCACGACGGCCGCGGTGCTGGAACTGCACACCTTGCAGACGCTCGACGCGACCCTGGCGGGCGCGTCATTGCGCGAAGTGGCCGAAGGGCTGTTCGGCGCCGATGCCGTCGCCGCCGACTGGCACAAGGACAGCGCCTTACGTGCCCGCGTGCGGCGGCTGGTACGTCGTGGCGATGCGCTGATGCGTGGCGGCTATCGCCGCCTGGCACAGCTTCCGCCGCCGTTGCAGTAGGGGGGGACGTTTCGCGTCCCCCGTAGATCGTCCCTTAGCAAGCAGCCTCGCTTTCTTGAAAGTGCCTCTAACCGGCCGCGTGGTGTGGCCGGGCTTGATGGAGGTACATCCCATGCGACCCGCTCCCTTGCGGCCTGCCGCCGCTGCTGTCGCTGCGCCTGCGCAGCCCCAACGCTACCTGACCAACGACGAAGCCGCCGAGTACCTGCGCCTGTCGCCACGCACGCTGGAGAAACAGCGCGTGATCGGCGGCGGCCCGAAGTTCCGCAAGTTCGGCCGCCGCGTCATGTACGCGGTGTCCGACCTCGATGCCTGGGCCGACCAGCGCAGCTACGAGGCGACTTCCGACCCGGAATATGCCGAACGCCACGCGGGCGATTACCGTGATGGCCGCTGATCGCTGGCGCGTGGGTGGCCGTCGCCATGTCCAGCCCGCCAGGGCAAGCCTTGCAGCGCGAACAGCTCGACCTGTTCCGCGCGCTGCCGGGCGACATGGCACCCCGCGACAGCCAGGACTTGATGGCCTTTCCGTTCTTCTCGCTGGCGAAGTCGCGGCGTACCGCGCCGATCGACTTCCGCGCCGGCGGCATCACCATCCGCGTGGAGGGTACGCAGGAGCACGGCATCGCAACGATATGGGATGCCGACCTGCTGATTTGGGCCGCCTCGCAGATCGTGGAGGCGCGCGACGCGGGCTTGCGCCCGTCGCGCTGGATACGCGCCACTCCCTACGAGATCCTGCGCTTCATCGGGCGCGGCACGTCTCTCAACGACTACCTGCGCCTGAAAGCCGCGCTCGACCGGCTGCAATCGACCACGGTGGCCACGTCCATCCGCGAAACCACGGGAAGGCGATTGCATCGCTTCTCGTGGATCAACGAGTGGAAGGAACTGGCCGATGCCAGCGGCGTGCCGCTGGGCATCGAACTGATCCTGCCGGACTGGTTCTATGCGGGCGTGCTCGATGCCGCCTTGGTGCTGACCATCGACCCAGCCTATTTCCGCTTGAAGGGCGGGATCGAGCGCTGGCTGTACCGCCTGGTGCGCAAGCACGGCGGCAAGCAGCCGGGCGGCTGGCAATTCGACTTCCGGCACCTGCACCGCAAGTCGGGCAGCGCTGCGCGCTTCTCCGACTTCGCTTACGACCTGCGCGTCCTGGTGGCGCGGCAGTCGCTGCCCGGCTACGTCCTGGGCATCGAGCGAATGCCGGACGACGGACAAGAACTGCTGACCTTCCGGCCCGTGCTGCACACGGCACGGGGATAACTCGTGGAAAAGGTGTGGACGGCCTCGTGCTATCAGGAGTACCGGGTATCGTGCTATCGGGAGTACGCCTATCGTGCTATCAGGAGTACGAAAACGCCGGAAAGCCAATAACGGCGCGGGTTTGCGGCCCCTCTAACTTCCCTAACAAGAAATACATAACTTTTAGTAGAAGCGCGCCGTTTCGGTGGACAACCGAGAAACGGCACGGCGAACAGCGTTTTGCACGGCAGGTAAAGCCCGGCTTTCCAGCAGGGAGGGCCGCGCCATGATCCTCGCTCTGCTCAACCAGAAAGGCGGTGTCGGCAAGACCACGCTCGCCACGCACATCGCGGGCGAACTGGCGATGCGCGGCCAGCATGTCGTCCTGCTCGATGCCGACCCGCAGGGTTCATCCCTGGACTGGACGCAGCGCAGAAGCCAGCAAGGCTTGCCACGGCTGTTCAGCGCCGTGGGCCTCGCACGCGAAACGCTGCATCAGGAAGCGCCAGAACTCGCCAGGCGGGCCGATCACGTCATCATCGACGGGCCGCCGCGCATCGCCGCCTTGGCGCGCTCCGCGCTGCTGGCGGCCGAGCGCGTGCTGATCCCGGTGCAGCCCAGCCCCTACGACCTCTGGGCCAGCTCGGAAATGGTTTCGCTGATCCGCGAGGCGCAGGTGTTCCGGCCGCTGCTCCGCGCGGCCTTCGTCATCAACCGGCGCGTCAGCACCACCATCATCGGGCGCGAGGCGCGGCAATCGCTCGCCGAACAGCCGCTGCCCGCGCTGCGCTCGGAGGTGCATCAGCGCATCGTCTTCGCCGACAGCGTGGCCGCTGGCCGGCTCGCACGCGAGACAGCGCCCGACAGTGCCGCCGCCCGCGAAATCACCGCCCTGGTGGACGAACTGCTGCGGTGGCCGACATGACAGCGCAGCAGCCACCCAACAGCAAACGCACGGGCAAGCGCGTCGGCATCGGCGCACGTCCGCCCGCGAATCCGCACGCCGAGGCGTGGATTCGTCAGGGCGATGCCGACGCGCTGGGCAAAGGCGACCTCTACACGGCCCGCCTCACGCTCGACATCACGCCCGCCATGCGGGCGCGCATCAAGGTGTCGGCCTTCACGCAAGGCGTGACCGTGGCCGACCTGCTGCGCGGCCTGCTGGAGCGGGAGTTTCCGCCGGAGAACACACCATGAACGCATTCGCTTGGCCTGCCGCGAACGCGGCACCGGCTGCGCCGCTGCCTGCGCTTTCGGCACTCGCCGGACAGGCCGGCAATGTGCCGCTGACGCGCGTTTCGCTGGCCTACCTCGAACATCGCTTCAAGCTCTACCTGCGCTTCGGCGAACCGGCGCGCACGCTTCAGCTCGACCGCTGGCGGCGCTGCGCGGTGTTCCTGCCGGGCGCGATGCTCTGCCGCATCCGCTGGCAGGCCAACGACTACGGCACGATCCGCTGGCAACTCATGGTGATGCAGGCTTGCACACCGCTGGACGCGGCGCAGCGCATCCCCGGTGTTCAGCCGGGCGCGCGCTTGCTCCTACACACCGAAGGCGATGCCAACGTGCGCGCCGTGCTGGAGCGCATCGACGGCATCGAGGCGCTGGGCATCGCTGCCATCGACGTGTCGCCGGCGTACTGGCGCACGCTGGGCAACCGTCTTGCGGCTCGCCTTGCGCTGCCTGAATACACCACCGAGCGGCATACCGCCTGGCTGGCCGGGAAGGTGCTGCCATGACCGCCCCGACCACCACACCCAACGCGCCCGACGTGGCGCCGCGTCCTCGCTCACGCCTGCGCGCTCGCATCGTGCTGGCGACACTGGCCGCCATCGGCTTCGCTGCGCTGGCCTGGGCGGCTTTCGTGTCGCCGCTGCCGCGTCTGACCTACAACCCGTCCGACAGCGTGGCGGTCGGCTGGTATCGCATTGACCCGTTCGACCCGCGCACCGCCTCGCTGCCACGTCCGTTGTCCGTGGACAGCATCGTGCTGGTGCCGCTTCCGGCCACGGCTGCCGCGCTCGCTGCGCAGCGCGGCTACCTGCCGACGCGCGTTCCGCTGCTCAAACGTGTGGGCGCGGTCGCGCCGCAACACGTCTGCATCGTCGCCGGTCAGGTACGCATCGACGGCGTGCCTTCGGCCGCCGTACTGCCCGCCGACCGGCTGGGCCGGGCGCTGCCGTCCTTGCAGCTTTGCCGCCGCCTTGAACCGGGCGAACTGCTCCTGTTGAGCGTGACGAATCCAGCATCGTTCGACAGCCGCTATTTCGGCCCGGTCAGCGCATCCGCCGTGATCGGCGTTGCGCATCCGGTGTGGCCGGAGATACGCCCATGATGGCCGCCGATTCGCTGCGCTCTGACGTGCCATCGGGCATGTCGTTCTGCTGGCTGCTTCAGTGTCGCTGCGCCTGTCGTGCCGGTGCATTCGCACCGCACGTCGCGCAGCATCCGGCGCAGCCGTCCAACGTTCAGGCGTCTTGCCTCGAACGCGCCCGGCCTGCGGCCATTGGCGCTTTCGCCGGCGCGCTGTCTGTTCACGCAGCAGCGCCGCCGGGCCGCCGTTGCCTGGAGCGACAGCGAAGGGCAAAGGCGGAAGGCAAGACAAAAGGACGCGGCACCTGGCCGCGTCGAAAGCCAGTCAGCACATGGGGGGAACGCGGCACGGAGCGGCTTCGCCACCGTGCCGCGTTTGGCGCGAGGGTCGCGCCAATGCTGGCATGTCCGCGTGCTTCGCACGACAGGACACGCCCAAGCTTGCGGGGAGCGCAGCCATGACCGACAGCCGCGACGACGACTTTCGCGTGCGCCCCAGCGCCCCGAAGAACCGGGGCAAGGGCCAGGGGCAGAGCTTCGTTTCCAAGGTGCTCAAGCAGGCCGGCAAAGCCAGCAGCGGCAAGTCGGCAGTACGCCGTCCTGGCGCGGCTGGCACCGGCCAGCGGCCCGGCTCTCGGCTCGGACGTGGCCACACGGCGGCGCGCTTCGCCGGGGCGAAGCTAATGCCCATGTCGCGGCGCGTGACCATCAAGACCTTGCTGGTCAATCACCAGCGGGCCAGCCCGCAATCGCTCGCCAAGCACCTGCGCTACATCGAGCGCGACGGCGCGGGTCGCGATGGCGAACCGGGCCGGGGCTACGGGCCACAGGCCGACGAAGCCGATCTGGACGCCTTCAAGGAACGCTGCGCCGACGACCGGCACCATTTCCGCTTCATCGTCTCGCCCGAGGACGGGGCCGAGCTGGACGACCTGCGCACCTACACCCGGCATCTGGTGAGCCGCATGGAAGCCGACCTGGGCACGCGGCTGGATTGGGTGGCGGTGGATCACTGGAACACCGACAACCCGCACACCCACCTGATCGTGCGCGGGCGCGACGACACCGGCAAAGACCTCATCATCGCGGGTGACTACATCGCCCACGGCTTCCGCCATCGCGCCGCCGAGCTGGCGACCGAGTGGCTGGGGCCGCGCACCGAACTGGAGATTCAGCAGACCTTGAGGCGCGAGGTGGAACAGGAGCGGTGGACGAGCCTGGATCGCACCTTGCAGCGCGAGACCGGCGAGGATGGCCGGGTGCATGTCGAACGGCTCAACGAGCCGAGGTTGCAACGCCAGCGCCTGCTGCTGATCGGCCGCCTGCAACGCTTGCAGCGCCTGGGCCTAGCCGACGAGGTGCAGCCCGGCACCTGGGCCATTCATGCCGATGCCGAGAAGACCTTGCGTGCCCTGGGTGAGCGTGGCGACATCATCCGAACGATGCAGCGGGCCATGAGCGGCCAGCCGCGTGAGCTGGCGGTGTTCGAGCCGGGCGACGATGGTCGCAGCCTCATCGGCCGCGTGGCCGCGAAGGGGCTTGCCGATGAGTTGCACGACCGAGGCTATCTGATCATCGACGGCACGGACGGTAAGGCCCACTACGTTGCACTGAACGCCCGCGACGAACTGGCGAACTATCCCACGGGCGCTGTGGTAGAGGTGAAGGGTTCGACTGAGGTGCGCACGGCCGACAAGAACATCGCCTCGCTGGCGAGCGATGGCCTGTACCGCACCGATCATCACCTGGTAATCGAGCAGGGCCGGGCTACGCCCGGACGCGACCCGCAGGAAGTCGTCGCCGCTCATGTCCGGCGGCTGGAAGCCCTGCGCCGGGCTTGCATCGTGGAGCGCGTGGCCGAAGGGCTATGGAAGGTACCGGACGACCTGGCCGAGCGTGGCCGCCAATACGACGCGCAACGGCTGGGCGATGTAGCCGTAGAGCTGAAATCACACCTTCCTATTGAACGGCAGGCCCGCGTCATCGGCGCGACTTGGCTTGACCAGCAACTGATCGGCGGTGGCCGTGGGCTGGGCAACTTGGGCTTTGGCGGTGATACCAAGCAGGCCATACAGCAGCGAGCCGATTTCCTCGAAGAACAGGGGCTGGCACAGCGCCGCGGGCAGCGCGTCATCCTCGCGCGCAACCTGCTGGGCACGCTACGCAATCGGGAACTAGTGCAGGCCGCGAAAGACATTGCGGCGGAAACCGGCCTAGAGCATCGCCCGGTGGCCGACGGGCAGCGCGTAGCCGGTATCTACCGGCGTTCCATTATGCTCGCCAGCGGGCGCTACGCGATGCTCGATGACGGCATGGGGTTCAGCCTTGTGCCGTGGCGGCCGGTAATTGAGCCGCGACTGGGACAACAGCTTGCCGCAAAGGTTATCGGCGGAAGTGCCTCTTGGGAACTTGGACGAAAGCCCAGTATCGGTATCAGTTAGATATCAAGGGAAGCTGAGTACCAGGCGCAGTCTGCTTGGCTGCTGTGATTCTTCTTAGAGATTCAATCAATGCCATAAACTCCTTGGATTGCCTCAGTGCTTCGCCTCCCGCAGTTTGCAGGTCCAAGACATCCGTAGCCTCGATCGTGAAGGCTGTGGGCACGCGCAGCAGCGAATGCCGGATCTTGTCGTCCGGCACGTCGTTCAGACTTACGCTTACTACGTAGATTTCTGCGTCGGCCGCAAAGGGGCTGTCCGCTTGGCCACGGGTGCGGACAATCTCGGAACGCCAGTGTTGCAGGTCGTCGTTAAGCATGGCCAGCGTCACCTGGGTCTCGCGAGCGCCGGCACCGAAGATCAGCGACTCAAGTACTTGCGTCGTGCTGGGAACTCGGTCGCTACTGTCCACTCTCTCGCTCAGTCCTCGTTCGGAGTTCACCGTCACCAACACGAGTCGGCGCAAGCTTCCGGGCTTGACCTCCGAGAAATTGGCGCTCATTGAGCCCGAAGCTACTAGCCGGTCTAGCATCAGACGTACGCCGAGGTTGTCGGAGACACCACCGTCCACGAGGTGGATATAGGGCCGATCGTGCGCATTGAGGTAGCTGTCTATGCCGCTTTGCAGGATGCGTGATCTGTAATTTTGCCCTCTGACAGGCAAAGATCGGAGAGGCGGCGGACAGGTATTGGCGTTGTTTCGCACCGTTACGGGCGACAGCACCAGCGGTACTGCCGACGAGGCCGCCACCGCGAAAGACAGCGGCGTTGCATCGAGGTCGGAACAGATTAGCCGGAATTGCTCGGTGGTGAAATCGAAAGGGGCACCGGTCGTGAGGTCGGTTGCCGTGATCATCAGTTCGGGCGCGCCCGGTCGTCGGCGCACGTCACCAAAGGTGCGGCCTTCAAAAAGTTCGTCCAAGCGTTGAGCCAGGATCTGGCTGCGCCCAAACCAAGGTGAAGTTAGTCTATAAAGACGCTCAGGCCACAGAGCTTCACGTATGAGTCGCCCCTCAAAAGGCACAAGCAGAAAATCCGGCTCGAAACGAGTCAGCGTGGCATCGCCGAAGGCCGCGAAGTGCGCGGCAAGGATGCTGCCCCCCGACACTCCGCTGACCAGGAACACCTGATCCAACAGAGTGGTCTCCTGGCCCTCTAGCGCGAAGCGTGTGGCCTTGAGTTCGCGCAGCACGCCCAGGCCGAAGGCCGCCGCCCGAGCGCCCCCGCCTGACAGTGTCACCGCTACAACCACCGGTTGGTTGACCTCCGACGGCCTGATGCGTTGGTCGTTCTCGGCGAGAGACATTAAGGCGGCGTCGGAAAGTGTCGGGTTGATCCAAGGACGGTAAGTGGAACACCCTGTCAGAACTACCGTTGCCAGCACACCGGCCAAACTCCATCGTGTGAATTTACACACCTCCAGGCGCTTTACCTCTGCAAGCAGCACCACGCAGCGTTTCGAATAGACAAGAACGAGAAACGCCGGCAATTTTGCGACGAAGCAGAGCCACTCCAGAATGCTGCAGACGTTACAAGAACGGCACCCTACGAATCCCCTTGATGAGGCTCCTCGCGATCCGCGCGAAGTTATGGAATAGCAGCTATTCACGAGCCAGCACTTCTCCAAGCGCTATTGATCCGTTCAAGGCAGGTGGTGATTGCAGACTTTGCATGCCCGAGCAGTGTGTAGGAGCCTTTGAAATCCGCGAGAGCGTTGCCGTGCTCGAAGCAGCTAGCAGCAGCCACCCGACGATCTGTTTGTTCATCTACTGCCTCAAACTCCAAACTAGCTCCCCCAGTTGTCACTGGTCCAACAAGCAACGTCGTTAGGGTGTTGACTGCTCTATTGGGCGTCTCAATGGTCGTAATTGCCACACGCACACGTATGCGGCCTGACGATGCGGGAGCTTCGGACTTAGTTTGGAGATGTCGCAGTTCACTGTTGACGTGATCGAGAAGCTCTCGCACTTGCTCAGCTTCAAGCCCACCTATGCGTCCAGTTGCCGTCACTACCTGAGCATCCTCGACTAATATTTCCCGGTAACGACTGGGTTCAAAGCCTGGCGCCTTGAAGAGCAGAACATTTTCGTACTTCGTTTTTCCCAATACATCGTAATCACCAAGAAACCCTGATCGAGTCATTCCGTTTGAAGCACAGCCAGATAAGGTTGCCGTGAGGCCTGCCAGCAGCACAAAATGGATTAATGAAATAGGGCGTTTCATATATATTTTCATTTATCCCATTTTCAGACAGACGATGCCAGCAACAACCAGCGCAATTCCAACCCAACGTATCAAGGAGGCGGTATCGCCGAACACATACACGCCCACGAAAAACGCGCCCAGCGAACCGATGCCGGTCCAGACCGCATAAGCTGTTCCTATGGGGATCTGTTTAAGAGATAACCATAGGAAAAAGCCGCTGGCTGCCATACAGGCAACTGCAATCGCCGGCCCCACGTAGCGCATCGCTGCATTGGCCGCACCCATCTTGAGGCCTAGTGGCCAACCGATTTCGAACAGGCCGGCAATCAGTAGAACCAACCATGGATTCCATGACAACGGGTTCATATATTTCTCCAAATCTATTCAGTGAAAATTGATTATCAAAGCATCAAAGCATCAAAGAATAGGCAGTAGGCGGTCAATTCGCTCTGCTTCTGATTTCTTCTTAAACTCTCTGATGGCGAGAATCTGTCTCCCCGATCTCTCCGGCCACGAGAGAGATCGGGGGAAGCGTGTGGACAGTTACGCTGAGGGATCAGACCGGTTGCACTGGTTGTTGTACCGCCTCGTGACTCCGTTTGCTGCCCGGCCACTTCATTCCGAACAGCACCTCGTAGAGCAACGGAATCAGGCCAAGCGTCACGAGCGTGCCAAGTGCGAGACCACCGATCATGCCGATGGCCATGCCCTTCCACAGCGGCCCCGCAAACAACATCAGGGGCACGAGACCCGCGATACAGGTCACCTTGGTCATCACGATTGGACGCAGCCGCTGCATCGCAGCTCCCACCAGGGCTTCATGTCGGGCGAGACCTTCCGAGAGGCCGTGTTCAATTTGTTCGAGCAGAAGAACGGCGTTGTTGACGATGATTCCGAACAGCGCAAGCACCCCGAATGTCGCCATGAAGCTGAAAGGAGTGCCTGTTGCCTTCAGTGCAATCACGACCCCAATCAACGTGAAGGGAATCGTTGCGAGAATCACGATCAGCTTGCGGAAGGAGTTGAACTGCCAGATGAATAGCAGCAACATCGCCAGAAGAGCGAACGGCATGTAGTGCGTGAGCGATGCATTCGATTCAGCCGATTCCTCAATTTCTCCACCAAGCTCTATGGCATAGCCTGCAGGTAGTTCAATTGCGGCGATCCGAGGTGCGAGGTGATCCACGATCTCTTGCGCGGTGTATGCGGTGTTCTGCCCCTGAACTGTGACTGTACGAATGAGATTGCGGCGCTGGATCACAGACGGCTCGCTAGCGAGCGTGACATCGGCCACTTGCGCCAGGGAAACCGGCTGGCCACCCGACGCTGGATAGATGGTCGTCGAACCAACGTCCGCAGTGCTGCGCCGATCATTGGACGTCCCGCGCATCACGATTGGCACGCTGGTATCGCCATCTCGGATCACAGAGATCGACTGGCCGATGTAGCGGGTGCCAAGCCAGGCAGCTATGTCGTCGGTGGTGACGCCAGCACGTCGCGCACGATCTTGATCGACCCGAACATCGAGACGGCCGACACGGGTATCCCAGTTGTTCTTGATGTTGGCCGTACCTGGCAGCTCCCGTAGCGCGGACTCAATTTTCGCCGCCGCATTCATCAGCACCTCATGATCCGGCCCACTGACCCGGTAGACGGCTGTGCCGGCTTCGGTAGTGCCTAGCGAGAACCGCTGAGGCTCTGCGCGTACATCTCCATGATGCTGCGCGAAGTAAGCCCGAGTTCGGGCAATCACGACGTCAATGTTGGTGCCTGCCTTGACCGTCACGACAAAGTACGCGATGTTCGATGCTGGCAATGGGGGATTGAGCCCAAGGATGAAGCGCGGCCCACCGTCAGCGACGTAGCCAATGTGATCCGTGATTTCGGGGTTGATTTCTTGATCACCGAGCCAGCCGCTCACTTCCTTCACTTTGGCAAGAGTGAGCCGTGAATCCGTTCCAGGGGCGAGCTGCACCGGTATTTGGAATTGAACTCGGTCGGACTTCGGCAAGAAGTCGTATGGCAGTGTCGTGAATCCGTACAGAGCTACGGCCAATGCACCCGTCATCACACCAACGTAGATCGCCTTGTGGTCAAGCACCCACTCAAGCAACTTGCGATAGCCGCGATAGAAGCGTGTGTTGTAGGTTTGCGCGTCATTCGCCGGTTGATGATGCACTTTGGTGAAGTGGTAGCACAGCAGTGGAGTGACGGTCAGACACAACAGCCAAGATCCGAGTAACGTGAGCGCGAGGACAATGACGAGAGAGCGCAGATACTCACTCGTCGCACTCTGGCCGAAGAAGAACGGGGAGAAGGCGATGACGATAACCAATGAGGACGTCAGCAGCGGCAGTGCGAGGGTACGACCCGCTTCGAGACAAGCCTGTTTGCGGTCTTCACCGGCTGCCAAGCGCCGTTCAATGTCTTCGGCAATCACGATGCCGTTGTCTACCAAGAGCCCCAAAGCGATGATGATGGCTGCCATCGAAACACTTTGCAGCTCGATGTTCAGCGCGCGCATCACGATCAGTGCCCCCAGAATGGTAAGCGGCACGATCATCCCGACGATGAATCCTGTGCGCCATCCCAGGAAAAGGACGACGACGCCGAGCACGATGACAATCGTTTCGATCATCACCTGGTTCATCTTGCCCATTTCACGTTTGACGACGTCTGCCTGGAATGTCACATAGGAGAGCTCGAAACCTGCGGGCAGAAGTTTCTCAAGCTCGGCCACACGGGATTTGAGGGCTACGCCGAATTGCTCCACGTTCTGGCCCGAGGTCATGGACACTGCCATCACTACGGCAGGCTGGCCCTTATAGACTGCAGCAGACTCGGGAGGATCTGCAGGTTGTACCTGCACGCGCGCAAGCTCTCCCAGTGAGATTGAAGGAGCAGGCGAAGCACCGCGCGCACCCTGAGCTTGCGCCATCATGATCGGCAACGCGCGCAGCGAAGCGGCGTCGCGAACCTCTCCACTAACAGCCAGCGAAGCGTTGATGCCACCGATGGCGATTTGCCCGCCTGAAAGCACGACGTTTTGTTTAACGAGTTGATCGATCACCCCTTGTGGGGTCAATCCAAGCTGGGCTAGTTTTGGTCGATCAAATTCGAGATAGACGCGCTCTTCCTGCAAGCCGTAGAAGCTGATGCGATCAACGCCGGGAAGCGCGTATAGGCGATCGCGCATCTCTTTCAACGACACACGCATTTCGCCCATGGAGTAGCCCGGCGCGGTCACCGCAATGGAGGCCACGGCAACACGGCCGAAGTCGTCGTTGACAAATGGCCCCAACGTACCCTGTGGAAGCAGAGGCTGAGCATCGGCAACCTTCGCGCGAACGCGCTGCCATATGGGGGCTAGGTCGGTGTACCGCTCCCAGATCGTGACCTGTATGACGGCCCCGCCCGCGCGAACGGTTGTGGTTACACGCTTGACCTCGGCCAGCTCCCGCAAACGCTCCTCGATCGGACGCGCGATCAACTGCTCAACACGTTCGGCTGGCATGCCAGGGTTCAGAACGGCAACAACCGCATCTCGAATCGTGACCGATGGCTCTTCCTGCGAAGGGAAATTGAGAAACGTGGCAATGCCGGCAACAAGAATGATGACCGCGGCAAGGTAGGTGAGTCTGCTGGCGCGCAGCGCCATTTCTGTGATCTTCATAGCGAAGTCTTCCTGTAGCGGGTCAGCGTCCGGCCAATTGGGTCGTGGCCTTGAGTGGGGTGACTTGTTGCTCGTTCGTCAGCCAACTCGCGCCAGCCGCGACTACCATCTCGCCGCGCTTCAGGCCGCCCACAACGCGAACGTTGTCGCCGCCTGGCTCGCTCTGGAATTGCACTTCCCGGCGGTGCACCTTCTTTCCGGTCACGTCATATACAAACACTGCGGCTTGTCCTGCTTTCTCACTGAGCACCAGTGCCGAATAGGGAAGCATCAGACGATCTGGTGAGGCATCCTTCGCTTCCGGTGCCTTCAGCAATACTTGAACGGCAGACCCGGGTCGAAGACTGCGCGCAAGAGTAGCATCTTGAGGAACGAGCACGACAGGTAAAAGTGAGCCATTTTCAGCACGCAAGCCGATGCGTTGTACCGAAGCACGAACGGGACTTGCTGACTCGCTCAGGCGCAGTTCGGCGACCTGCCCAATTTTGATATTTGCCGCCT
This sequence comes from Stenotrophomonas sp. PS02301, assembly GCF_029959485.1. Classification (NCBI taxonomy): domain Bacteria; kingdom Pseudomonadati; phylum Pseudomonadota; class Gammaproteobacteria; order Lysobacterales; family Lysobacteraceae; genus Stenotrophomonas; species Stenotrophomonas sp. PS02301. The sequence goes on along the minus strand of NZ_JASCOO010000059.1, from coordinate 11,891 downwards.
GGGTCGTCGATGCAGTCGCAAGGACTTCTACGCCGCTGCGTAGTCCATCCACTTGAAGCACCGGCGCTCCGGCTGCAATATCTGTGAACGGCAGAGCGAGTTTCTCCGCGACGACGCCGTCGAATGGCGCATGAATGGCGGCCCCCCTTCGCGCACGCTCGGCAAGGCCGAATGCGGCCTTTGCATTGCGCACCTGGCCTTCAGCTGCAACCAACTGTGCTTTCACACTCTCGAATGCAGCCGGGGAGATTACGTTGCCCTCAAGCAGCCCCCTTTGCTGCGTTGTCTGCACGATTCTGTCTGCCAATGCGGCTTCCGCAGCAGCGAGTGTCGCCCGAGCCTGTTCTAGGCGGAGTTGCTCGGGCTGAACATCCAACTCAGCCAGAAGCTGTCCGCGAGAGAAGCGATCTCCCACGTCCACATGAAGCTTGCTGATACGCCCGCCAGTCTCGAACCCCAAGGTACTCCGCTCACTGGAGCGAGCTAGACCACTCAATTCAATGCGATTGGCCACAGAACCTACATCCCCCACCGTGAGCAGCTTGACCGCTCGCGGTGGATCGGAAGCAGGCTCCTTCTGACTACCACAGCCGGCAAGCGATGCGAGCAGAACAAACGCGAGGCCGACTTTCTGCATTTGCCAGGACTGGGATTTAAAGGGAGTGCAAGACACGGGAAGGCCTTTCATCAGCGTTTATCAATAGGGGTGAGTTCCAGTTCGCCGCGGGCGAGCGCCTGGAGGGTGTGCATGAGTCGAGAAAGGTCTTCGGCAGCAAACGTCGGAAAACCCATCATTTCGGCGAGGAAGACTCCGTCCAAGGCAAATAGAACGATTCCGGCGATATCGGTGCCGCGTGGAGATTTGCTCGCGTTCTCGTACTGCCTGCGGTACCAGCCGCGCACAGGCTCAAGCAGCGTGGGGTCTTCAGCCACGGCCGCCAGCAATGCAGCGCTCATCTTTTGCATCCCGCCGTCAGGCATAGCCGAGACCTGGCTGGATAGCCAAGGGTCTGGATCGCCGACGAATGGCAGCTCTCGCTCTTCCTGCCCGCCATCAAACGCCGAGACCTGGTCATCAATCATCGTGAGGAGCAGATCGCGCTTGGTCTTGAAGTGGTACAGGAACGCACCTTTGCAAATTCCTGCCCGTGCAACGACCGCGTCAAGCGTTAGGTGCCCGGCACCTCCCTCCATGACTACGTCACGCGCAGCTTGAAGGATGCGCTCCCGTGTTTGTTGCGCTTTCTTAGAGATGGAGGGGGCTTCAGCGCCGTTGTCCGCCGAATGCGACTCCTCTGGGCTTGATTTCATACGAGTTGCCATGGTGAAACTCCAAAGATGCTTGATTTTTGAACCGTCTGGACGGTATAGTACACGCCATGAACTATGCCCGTCAAGACGGCCTCCTCAATTCACAACCTAGTGGCTCAACATGTCCGATCCCTACGCCCGCCGCGGCCTTACTGCTGTTGCATTCCTATCGATCACGCTTCTCGCCGCGTGCAGCCACTCGCCTCACAGGGTGGAGACATCACGCGTTGAGGTTCCGGCCAAATTCATGAACGAAGCGGGTCTGGCTGTGCAGCAGGTGCCAGCACAAGCACTCCCGGCCGAGTGGTGGACGGCGTACGGTGATCCGCTGATTGACGCGCTGGTGCGCAACGCGCTGGAGCACAACACCGATCTCGCTATTGCAAGAGCGCGGATTGATGAAGCTGTGGCGATCACCCGACGTACACGCGCTTCAATGTTCCCTAGCTTGGCGCTCACGCCCCAAGCAACGCGCGCGCGCGACTTTTCTTTGGCACCGACCATCAGCAGCGATGCCAGGCTTCCGCTGTCGGCTTCATGGGAAGTTGATCTAGCGGGCCGCCTCTCGCATGCCGCTGATGGCGCACGGATGGACGCAGTTGCTGTCGAACAGAACTGGTTCGCGACACGTTGGCAGATCGCCTTTGAGACAGTGTCCGCTGCACTGCAGCAGCGGCAGGCGGCAGAGCTGGAAGATCTGGCAAAAGAGCGACTTCAAGTCGCCGAGCGCCTTGAGCGTCTGACAGAGCAGAAGTTCAAGGCAGGTCAAGCTACGGGCTTTGACATTGAACGCACGCGTTCCGAGGTCATCGCCCTCCGGGTGGAGCAAGAGCAGTTGCGACGCGTACGCGGCGAAGCAACGCATGCCTTGGATGTGCTCGTTGGCCGGATTCCGGGGGCGCTTGGCAGCGGTCCTGCGCTTGCCTCTCTCACCATGCCCGATTGGACTCCCAGAAGCGTGCCAGGCGAATTGCTGCAGCAGCGCCCCGACGTCAGAGCCGCGCAGGCGCGTCTTGCAGCGGCGACGGCGCGATGGAACGCAGCAGAAGGCGAGCGGTTCCCCAAACTTGTGCTCGATTTGAGTGGTGGGCGCCAACGCTTCGAGAACAACGGAACACGTGTGGCAGGGAACATTTTCTCTCTGGGCTTGGGTGTGACGCTTCCGATCTTTGACGGTGGAGCAATACAAGCGGGAATCGACGAGGGCTCAGCACGCAGTCGCGGCGCACAGGCTGACCTGGAACGCACGGTTTTGCTTGCGCTTCAGGATGTGGAGAACGCTTATCTGGGCTGGCAGACCCAGCGGACTTCTCTGCAGCATCAGGTCGATGGTCTTGTCGTCGCTGATCGACTCCTTGACCGCAGTCGACGCCTCTTTGAGGCGGGACAGGTGGATGCGACCGTTGTTGCAGAAGCGGAGCGTGGCACCTTGTCCCAGCGAGCGGCTCTGGTCCGTGCTCGCGCCGACGCAGCCGTGCAATGGGGTGTTCTCGCTAAAGCGCTTTCTGGTTCGCCAGAGCATGTGAATCTGCAATCTTCACCCTGAGTCCTTGAGTTGGAAGAACGCAGCATGGCAGCGAGTTTTAAATACTGAATAGATCGACGATTAGTAGGGGACGCATGGAAATTCGACATCTACGTTGTTTTATGGCGCTCGCCGAGGAACTTCACTTCGCTCGCGCCGCTGCGAAACTGCATATTGAGCAGTCCCCACTGTCTCGCACGATCAAAGAACTCGAAGAGGAGTTAGGAGCACAGCTCTTTATTCGGAACACGAGAAGCACGCGTTTGACACGAGCTGGGTTGATGCTCATGGAGCACGCACCTCGGGTGTTCGCATCCTTGCAACAGGCGCGGGACTGCGTGAAGGCAGCAAAAAATGGCTTTCATGGACAACTCCGCGTCGCCTTGTCAGACGGCGCAACACTACTGTGCTTACCAGCCCTATTGGCGTTGTGTCGCGAGGAGGAGCCCGAGGTTGAGATTCGCTTTTTTGAGGTGCCACTATCCCAACAAATCAAAGGATTGCACGACGACCTGTATGACGTCGGCTTTGCACAGTCCGACGACGTAGGTGATGGAATCGTCGCACTTCCCGCGTGGACTGACACGCTTATGGTGGCGCTGCCAGCTCGGCATCCGTTGCTGGCTCTTAAGCGAATTCCATTGGATGAACTGCTGCGCTACCCGCTAGTGCTATCTGATCCTCAAGTGTGCGAGGGCCACGCCAAGCACATTGAGCGAGTACTTAGCCGGGCTGAAATGCAGCCTCTAGTTGCCGAGCGGGTTACCACTTTCGACCTGATGATGGCGTTGGTATCTGCCGGTTTTGCACTCGGACTTACAGGGGCTGCACACATTGCAGCCTCCCGAGAGCCAGGAGTCGTGGCGAGGCCGCTTTCGACACGCGTACCACCTTTGACGACCTATCTACTCAGACTTGAAGGCGATCCGTTTGACGAGCTTGCGCGCTTCATTCAGCGAGTACAGGCCATCGAATTGCCAGAGTTTCTCAGGTCAACAAAAAGCCGAAATCCCGATCTTCCGGAGGAATTGATGCCATGAGACTCGCCATCACGCTCGTCGCTGCAATGCTAGTCGCATGCGGTCAATCTGATAAACCGCACAAAGCCACTAGTGCAGAAAAGAAAACCCCGACAGTAGAAGAGCTGGTGGCAGACCCGGAACAGCTCAAGAAGTTGCGCCAGCAATGCAAGACGGATCGGCCTACTTTGGGCGAACTGCTTTGCAACCGGGTAGCGGAGGCAACACGTAAGCGGTTCTACGGTGACGGAAAAACGCCATACACACCGCCCAAAGAATCCCCCAAATTCTGAAATTCAGCAATTCAGCAATTCAGCAATTCAGCAATTCAGCAATTCAGCAATTCAGCAATTCAGCAATTCGCTAGTCTGCCTGAATCTTCTGTTCGGCACGCTGATATTCGCCGGCGCTTACGGAGTCACTCCCTGGCTAGACACAGCGCGAATTCATTCTTTCTTATCGACCTTTCTGCCCCAAACGGTCTTTGACCGGCACTAAGCCAGCACCGATCCTGACGCCTGCGGCACATTTCTAAGCCGCGTTTCCCAAGGGAATCAGCGTAGGAGAGATTGGAGGCGGGGCTATGCAAGGTACGAATGTGCTGTTCGGTCAGATAGCCGTGGTATTCGGCATCGTGATCGCGGGTGTGTGGGGCGCCACACAATGGACGGCAGCAGCCCTTGGCTATCAGGTACGCCTTGGCTCCCCCTGGTTTGATTTCCTCGGCACACCGATCTACCTCCCGTGGAAGCTGTTTGAGTGGTGGTTCTTCTTCGATGCCTACGCGCCACGCGTTTTCGACACGGGCGGTGCCATAGCGGGTGGCAGTGGCTTGCTGGCGGTGGTGGTCGCAGTCTGCATGTCGATCTGGCGCTCTCGTCAATCACGCCTAGTCACGACCTATGGCTCGGCACGCTGGGCAAGTACGGAGGACATTCGCAAAGCCGGCCTTACGCAGCCGATCGGCGTGTTCCTCGGTCAGCACGATGGCAAGTACCTTCGGCATGAAGGCCCGGAACACATCCTCACTTTCGCGCCCACGCGCTCAGGCAAAGGCGTCGGCCTTGTGGTGCCGACGCTGCTTTCTTGGCCTGCATCCGCCGTAGTCCACGACATCAAGGGCGAGAATTGGCAGATCACCGCAGGTTGGCGCTCACGCTACTCACACTGCCTGCTGTTCAATCCGACCGATGCGAAGTCGGCGGCCTACAACCCGCTGCTAGAAGTTCGGCGCGGCGCACATGAAGTGCGTGACGTACAGAACATAGCCGACATTCTGGTCGATCCAGAAGGCGCGCTTGAGAAGCGCAACCATTGGGAGAAGACTTCGCACGCGCTGCTGGTCGGGGCCATCCTGCATGTGCTCTACGCGGGCGAGGACAAGACGCTGCGCGGCGTCGCCAATTTCCTCTCCGATCCGGCCAGCCCCTTCGAGCTGACCTTGCACCGGATGATGACCACACAGCACCTCGTGAACGTGGAAGGTGGTGGCCCGCATCCAGTCGTCGCTTCGGCGGCGCGCGAAGTGCTCAACAAGTCGGACAACGAGCGTTCCGGCGTGTTGAGCACCGCCATGTCGTTCCTGGGCCTCTACCGCGACCCCACGGTGGCCGAAGTCACCTCGCGCTGCGACTGGCGTATCGCCGACCTGATCGCGTCCGAGCATCCGGTGTCGCTTTATCTGGTAGTGCCACCTTCGGATATTTCGCGGACGAAACCGCTCATTCGCCTGATCCTCAACCAGATCGGCCGACGGCTCACCGAATCGCTCGACGGCAGCGACGGCATCGAACGCCGCCACAAGCTGCTGCTGATGCTCGATGAGTTCCCGGCGCTGGGCCGCCTGGACTTCTTCGAGACGGCGCTTGCCTTCATGGCGGGCTACGGAATCCGCAGTTTTCTTATCGCCCAATCGCTCAACCAGATCGACAAAGCCTACGGCCAGAACCATTCGATTCTGGATAACTGCCATGTCCGCGTGACGTTCGCCACCAACGATGAACGCACTGCGAAACGGATCTCCGAAACGCTTGGCACCGCTACCGAACTGCGCGCGCAGCGCAACTATGCCGGGCACAGATTGGCACCGTGGCTGGGGCACCTCATGGTGTCGCGGCAGGAGACGGCCCGCCCGCTACTGACGCCCGGTGAAGTGATGCAGCTTCCGACTGAGGAAGCTGTGGTGATGGTGTCCAGCGTGGCACCGATCAAGGCCAAGAAGCTGCGCTACTACGCCGACGCGAATTTCAAGAACCGCGTTTTACCGCCGCCTGTGCTCGCGGCCGGGCAATACGCGGACGCGCCACCGGCCCGGCCCGACGACTGGAGCGGCCTATCGATCCCAGCCGTGTCAACGGTCCGGGCTGCGGGCCTGTCCGGCGATGGCACAGGCACCGCCGATGACGGCGGCCCACGCCGACAGCCGGAGCTATCCGAAGTCAGCGAATACAGCCCCGAACCGCTGCTCGCCGGCCATGACCTGACTCTGCTCGATGACGACGACGACCTGCCGCTGCCGCTTCCCGGCCAGCTCGACCCGGCCATGCAGCGCACGGCCCGGCTGGCTTCCCTCGACCCCAACGACGGAATCGACTTATGAGCCAATACCGCCTCAATCTGTTCATTCAGCCCGAGCACGCCAAGCGTCTCGAAGAACTGGCCGCCAAGAAAGGCGTGTCCAAGTCGTCCATTGTCGCGGCGGCGCTCGCGTCGTGGCTATCGCCCGATGCTGGCGACCAGCGCGAGGCGGCCATCGCCAAGCGGCTCGATCGCCTGTCGCGGCAGGCCGAGCGCATGGAGCGCGACCAGAACATCCAGATCGAAACACTGGCGCTGTTCATCCGCTACTTCCTGACCGTCAGCACCCCGATTCCCGAAGCCCATCAGGACGCAGCTCGCGCCCAAGGCAAAGCGCGTTTCGAGCAATTCGTGGAGCGGCTCGGCCGCCACCTGCTGCGTGGCCGCAGCCTGGTGCGCGACGTTGTGGAAGAACTGCACCCAGACCCGGCGCGAATGGATGACGCGGAGGCACTGGCTGAAGCGCAGGAGCGTGCCTCATGAGCGCCATTCCGCAAACCCCGCCCGAACTCTCATCCGCCGCAACCTCTCTGGATCGCCGTATCCAGATGCTGCGCACGGCAATGGGGCCAGTCATCGCCGCTGCGCTGGCCGACCCCGACGTGGTGGAAATCATGCTCAACCCCGACCGCACCCTATGGGTGGATCGGTTGTCATCGGGCCGCATGCCGCTGGGCGTGGAGCTGTCCCAAGACGATGGCGAACGCATCATCCGGCTGGTGGCTGCGCACGTCGGCGCAGAGGTGCATCGCGGGCGGCCGCTGCTGACCGCCGAGCTGCCCGAAACCGGCGAGCGGTTCGAGGGCATCTTGCCGCCCGCAGCGCCCGGCCCAGCCTTCGCGCTGCGCAAGCGCGCCGTGAGCATCATCGGGCTGGATCGCTATGTGGCCGACGGCATCTTGACCACAGGCCAGGCCGAGTTCCTGCGCCGCGCCGTGCGTGAGCGCCAGAACATCCTGATCGCCGGGGCGACGAGCAGCGGCAAAACCACACTCGCCAATGCCTTGCTTGCGGAGATCGCCGCCACGGGCGACCGCGTGCTTGTGCTCGAAGACACCATCGAGCTGCAATGCGCAGCCCGCGACCATGTGCCGCTGCGCACCCGCGCTGGCGTCGTGTCTATGACCGAGCTGGTGCGGGCCACGATGCGCCTGCGCCCCGACCGCGTGATCGTCGGCGAGGTACGCGGCGGCGAAGCCCTGGACTTGGTTAAGGTGTGGGGCACCGGCCACCCCGGCGGCATCGCCACCATCCACGCCGGTTCCGCGCTGGGCGCGCTGCTGCGCCTCGAACAGTTGATTCTTGAAGTGGCGGTGAACCCACCGCGTGCGCTGATCGCCGAGGCGGTCAACGTCGTGATCCACATCGCCGGGCGTGGCCGCAAGCGCCGCGTCGAAAGCATCGCCCGTGTCGTCGGTTTCGACGGCACCGGCTATCGCCTGGCGGACGCGCTGGAAACACCGTTTCCCGAGCTGATGCCGGTTCCTCTCGCAGCCGATGCCGCTGCGCCTTCCTCGTCCCTTGACCTACCTGGAGAACTGCCATGACGCAGATGCACGTTCACGCTTTCCGTAATTCCGTAAATCCGGTTTCAACCATCGCACGCCTGCGGCGGCTGGCCGGCCCCGCGCACCACGGCCTGCTGCTGGCCGCAGTCATGCTGATGACGGCGGGCACGGCGAAGGCATCCGGCTCCTCGATGCCGTGGGAAGGCCCGCTGCAATCCATTCTGGAGTCGATTCAGGGGCCGGTGGCACGCATCGTCGCGGTCATCATCATCATCGCCACGGGCCTCGCGCTCGCCTTCGGCGACACGTCGGGCGGCTTTCGCAAGCTGATCCAGATCGTGTTCGGTTTGAGCATCGCGTTCGCCGCGTCCTCGTTCTTCCTGTCGTTCTTCAGCTTCTCCGGCGGGGCTGTCGTATGAGTGGCCCGGATAGCTTCGCGGCCGGCTTCGAGGTGCCGCTACATCGCTCGCTGACCGAGCCGCTCTTGATGGGCGGCGCACCGCGCACGGTGGCGATTGCCAACGGCACGCTAGCCGCTGCCGTCGGGCTGGGCCTGCAACTCTGGATTCCTGGCGTAGTGCTCTGGATCGTCGGTCACTCGCTGGCCGTGTGGGGCGCGAGGGTCGATCCGCAGTTCATGCAGGTCTTCGCCCGGCACATCAAGCACAAGCCGCTGCTGGACGTGTAGGAGACGCCGCCATGCTTAACCTTGCCGAATACCGCCAGCGGCCCGCCTTGCTGGCCGACTGGCTTCCCTGGGCTGGGCTGATCGCGCCGGGCGTGGTGCTGAACAAGGATGGCTCGTTTCAGCGCACGGCGCGCTTTCGCGGGCCTGATCTGGACAGCGCCACGCAGGGCGAATTGATCGCCACGACGGCACGGCTAAACAACGCGTTGCGCCGGCTGGGTTCGGGCTGGGCGCTGTTCGTGGAAGCCGAGCGCCAGTCGGCCGCGGACTATCCGCATTCCGACTTTCCCGAACCGCTGTCCTGGCTGGTGGACGAAGAACGCCGCGCTGCCTTTGAGGAATCGGGGAACCACTACGAAAGCAGCTATCACCTGACGCTAGCCTATCTGCCGCCGGAGGAATCCCGCGCTCGTGCAGCCAAGCTGCTCTACGAGCACGCGCCGGGCGATGGTGTGGACTGGCGCGGTCGGCTTGACGCCTTCCTGGCAGAAACGGATCGGGTTTTCGACCTGCTCGATGGCGTGATGCCAGAAATCGTCTGGTTGGACGATGCCGCGACGCTGACTTATCTTCACGCCACGGTGTCCACGCGGCGCTACCGGCTGGCCGTGCCCGAGGTGCCTTTCCACCTCGACGCACTGCTGGCCGATTCCGCCCTAGTCGGCGGCCTTGCGCCCATGCTGGGTGACCAGCATCTGCGCGTGGTGTCGGTGCGGGGCTTTCCGACCTCGACCTGGCCGGGCCTGCTGGACGACCTCAATCGCCTGGGCTTTGCCTATCGCTGGAGTACCCGGTTTCTCTGCCTCGATAAAGCCGAGGCGGAAAAGGAGCTGGGCCGCCTGCGTCGCCAGTGGTTTGCGAAACGGAAGAATGTCATTGCGCTACTGCGCGAAACCATCTTCCAGCAGGAATCGCCGCTGGTGGACACGGATGCCAGCAACAAGGCGGCCGACGCGGATGCCGCCTTGCAAGAGCTTGGCAGCGATCAAGTCGCCTTCGGCTACCTCACCGCCACGGTGACGGTGTTCGATGACGACCCTGCCGTAGCCGACGAAAAGCTGCGCATGGTGGAACGTGTCATCCAAGGACGTGGCTTCGTCACCATCCCCGAAACCTTAAATGCAGTCGATGCGTGGCTGTCGTCCATACCAGGCAATGCCTATGCCAACGTGCGCCAGCCCATCGTCTCGACGCTGAATCTGGCGCACATGATGCCGGTGTCCGCCGTGTGGGCTGGGCCGGAGAAAAACGCCCATCTCGACGGCCCGCCGCTGATCGTCACGCGCACGGATGGCGCGACGCCGTTCCGGCTGGTGACGCACATCGGCGACGTGGGGCATACGCTGGTCGCGGGGCCGACGGGCATGGGAAAATCTGTCCTGCTGGCGATGCTCGCCTTGCAGTTCCGCCGCTATGGCGGCTCGCGCATCTTCGCCTTCGACATGGGGCGATCCATGCGGGCGACGGTGCTGGGCCTGGGCGGCGAACACTACGACCTCGGCGCGGACGGCGCCATTGCCTTTCAGCCCTTGGCCCGTATCGACAGCGAAGGCTATCGCACCTGGGCCGCCGAGTGGATCGAAGGCCGCCTGCTGCATGAAGGCGTGACCGTCGGCCCCGACGAGAAAGCCGCCATTTGGTCGGCGCTCGGCAGCCTCGCTGGTGCGCCGGTGGAGCAGCGCACGATGACCGGGCTTTCGGTGCTGCTGCAATCGAACGCGCTGCGGCAGGCATTGTCGCCGTATGTGCTGGGCGGCGCGCACGGCAAGCTACTGGATGCCGACCGCGACCGGCTCGGCAGCGGCGACGTGCAGGGCTTTGAGATGGAAGAGCTAATGCACAGCCCCGCCGCCGTGCAAGCGGTGCTGCGCTACTTGTTCGCCCGCTTCGATGCACGTTTCGACGGTGCTCCCACGCTGCTGATTCTCGATGAAGCCTGGCTATTCCTTGATGAACCGTCCTTCGCGGCACGCATCCGGCAATGGTTGAAAACTCTGCGCAAGAAAAACGTGTCGGTGATCTTCGCCACGCAGTCGCTTGCCGACATCAAGGATTCGACCATCGCGCCCGCGATCATCGAAAGCTGCGCGAGCCGGATTTTCTTGCCCAACCCGCAGGCGACCGAGCCGCAGATTCGCACGGTCTACGAGGGCTTTGGCCTCAACAGTCGGCAAATCGAAATCGTCGCCACCGCGCAGCCCAAGCGCGACTACTACTACCAATCGCGCCTGGGCAATCGTCTGTTCGACCTCGACCTGGGGCCAGCCGCGCTCGCCTTCTCGGGCGCATCCACACCGCAAGACCAACGCGACATTGACCGAGTGCTGACGCAGGCCGGCGCTCCCGGCTTCGCCGGTGCGTGGCTACGCCATCGCGGCCTCGATTGGGCCGCCGACCTGCTGCCGTCCTCGCCGTCGGCGGCTTCTTTCCTCGCTACTCAACCCCTGGAGATTTCGCCATGAAGACCCGTGTACTTTCCGTTTCGCTCGCCGCCGCGCTGGCCGGCTCGCTGATGCTCGCTCAGCCAGCGGCGGCGCTCACTTTCGTTGATCCCGTCAACTTGGTGCAGAACACGCTGACTGCCATCCGCACGCTGGAGCAGATCAACAACCAGATCAACCAGCTCCAGAACGAAGCGCAGATGTTGATGAACCAGGCGCGCAACCTGGCGAATCTCGACTTCAACATCGTCAACCGGCTGCGCTCGACGCTCGCCACGACTGAACGCCTGATTGCCGAGGCGCAAGGGCTGGCCTACGACGTGCAGAGCATGGATGCCACGTTCTCGCGCCTGTACCCGGAGCAGTACGCCGCCACCATCAGCGGCGACCGCATGGCACAGGACGCACGCGAACGCTGGAAGAACACGCTCGACGGCCTGCACACCGCGATGCGGATGCAGGCGCAGGTGTCGCAGAACCTGACGCAAGACGAAAGCGCGCTGGCCGACCTCGTGAGCCAAAGCCAATCGGCCACGGGTGCGCTGCAAGCGATGCAGGCAACGAACCAGCTTCTCGCCTTGCAGGCCAAGCAGTCCATCCAGGCCCAGCAGCTCCAGATCACACAAGACAGGGCGGCCTCGCTGGAGCTGGCGCGGCAGGCAGCGGCCACCGAGCGCGCCCGCGAAGTGCGGCGGCGCTTCCTGGGCACCGGCACGCCGTACACACCGCAGTCCGTCAACTTCTACAACAACTGACGGGAGGCGGCCATGCGATGCGTTCCTGTCCTGCTGGCCGTGCTGCTGACCGCATGCGGCCAGCAGC
>NZ_JASCOO010000058.1:0-28512 GCF_029959485.1 Stenotrophomonas sp. PS02301 | reverse complement strand
GTCGGCGGGACACGCCGTAAATCCGTCCATGGAGGCTCATGTCGCGCCATCCATGGCGCTCATGGTCCCGCCAACCCACCCGTGCCACACCCATGACAATTGGTTGGCTGCCACGGAAAATGCAGGCCATCACACGCTCGTCTTGATGGCCGGGAATGGACGTGATGCCGGGAATGACATGGGTAGATCCACGCAATGCGTGGATGGCCGCGCGCCGCGCGGCAATGATCGGCGCCGATCAACTGCTGACGGCATGCGTCGTCCGTCTCGAGGGTGGAAACGAAAGCACGCGTTCTGGATGCAGAACGCGTGCGTCGCTGGCCATGCCCGGGTAGTGCCGGCCGCTGGCCGGCTACCTGCCGATGGCGATCAGCGCCGGCTCAAGCGGTGGACGGCTTCCACCAGGACCTGCACGTGCTCGGGATTCATGTCCGGGGACATGCCGTGGCCGAGGTTGAAGACGTGGCCTTCGCGGGAGCCGCCGTTGCCTTGGGCGTAGCTGTCGAGCACTTGGCCGGCAGTGCGTTCGATGGCGGCGGGATTGCCGTAGAGGGTGGTGGGGTCGAGGTTGCCCTGCAGGGCGACGCGGCCGCCGGTGCGGGCGACGGCATCGGCGAGGTCCAGGGTCCAGTCAACGCCGAGGGCATCGGCGCCGGTGTCGGCAAGAGCGCCGAGGTGCAGGCCGGTGCCTTTGCCGAACAGGATCAGCGGGGTGCGGTCGGCCCCTTCACCGCGTTCGAGTTCCTGCGCGATGCGGGTCAGGTAGCGCAGGGAGAATTCGCGGTACATGGTGGGGCTGAGTACGCCGCCCCAGGTGTCGAACACCTGCAGCACCTGGGCGCCGGCCGCGCGCTGGGCGGCAAGGTAGGCGATCACCGCGTCGGTGACGACCGAGAGCAGCTGGTGCAGGGCGGCCGGTTCGTTCAGGGCCATCGCCTTGATGCGGGCGAAGTCCTTGCTGCCGCCGCCTTCCACCATGTAGCAGGCCAACGTCCACGGGCTGCCGGAGAAGCCGATCAGGGGCACGCTGCCATCCAGTTCGCGACGGATCACACGCACCGCGTCCATCACGTAGCGCAGTTCGGTTTCCATGTCCGGCACGGCCAGCTTGGCGATGGCGGCCGCGTCGCGGACCGGGTGGCGGAACTTCGGGCCTTCGCCTTCGACGAAGTACAGCTCCAGGCCCATCGCGTCGGGGATGGTGAGGATGTCCGAGAACAGGATGGCGGCATCAAGGTCGAAGCGGCGCAGCGGCTGCAGGGTGACTTCGCAGGCGATATCCGGGTTCTTGGCCATCGCCAGGAAGCTGCCGGCCTTGGCGCGGGTGGCGCGGTACTCGGGCAGGTAGCGGCCGGCCTGGCGCATCAGCCAGACGGGGGTGCAGTCCACCGGTTCGCGGCGCAGGGCGCGCAGCAGGCGATCATGGCGGGAGGGGATGGTCACGGAACGCTTCCTTGGGATCTGGTGGCGCGGGGCCGAATGGGGGCAGGGCGGTGGGGGCCGCTCAGTGCGGCGGATCGCCACTGGTATAGGTCACTTCGTAGCCGCGGTGCAGGTGCGCATCGCGTGCCTTCTCGAACGCGGCCAGCGCCAGGTCTTCCTGCAGGTATTGCTCGCGGCGCAGCTGCCCGCGCCCGCCGATGGGCCCGGACTCGAGCAGTAGCTCCCAGCCACCGAACAGGTCCGGTTGCAGGGTGAGCTGGAGATAGCGGGCCGGATCGGCACCGCGGGCGTGGTGGTGCAGGAAGACGCGCATGCCACGATTGTAGCCGTGAACGCCGCAGGCGGCCGTCAGCGACGGGCAGGTGCGGCGTAACGTCGCAGGCTCAGCCGGCGGCGAGCACGCGCAGCACGTCGGCCTCGTCGACATCGGCGACCACTTCGGCCCGGCCGATCCCGCGCCACAGCACCAGGCGCAGCCGGCCGGCGACGTTCTTCTTGTCCAGCCGCATCCGGGCCAGCAGCGCCTCGGGCTGCAGGCCGGCCGGAATGGCGACCGGCAGTTCGTAGCGCAGCAGCAGCTCGCGCAGCTGGTTCGTGTCGGCGTCCCCGCTCATGCCCAGCTGGGCCGACAGGCGCGCGGCCAGGACCATGCCGACCGCGACGGCTTCGCCGTGGTTGAGGTTGTCGTTGCCGGGTGCGCCGTAGCCCTGTTCGGTTTCGATCGCGTGGCCGAAGGTGTGGCCGAGGTTGAGCAGGGCGCGCTCGCCTTTTTCCAGCGGATCGCGCGCCACGATCTCGGCCTTGTGCTCGCAGCTGCGCGCGATGGCCTGGGCCAGCGCGGTGTCATCGCCGGCCAGCAGCGCGGCATGTTCGGCCTGCAGCCACTGGAAGAACAGCGGGTCGCGGATCGCACCGTACTTGATCACCTCGGCCAGGCCGGCCCGCAGCTCGCGCGGGGGCAGGGTACGCAGGGCGGCGGTATCGGCGATGACGGCGCGCGGCGGGTGGAAGGCGCCGACCAGGTTCTTGCCTTCGGGGATGTCTACCGCGGTCTTGCCGCCGACCGAGGAATCGACCATCGCCAGCAGCGAGGTCGGCAACTGCACGCAGTCGACACCGCGCATCCAGCAGGCGGCCGCGAAGCCGGCCAGATCGCCGGCGACGCCGCCACCGAGCGCCATCACGCAGGCATCGCGGGTGGCACCGAGGGCGGCCAGTGCGGTGATCGCATCGCCGAAGTGGGCCAGGGTCTTGGAGGCCTCGCCGGCCGGCAGCACCAGCTCACCGATCAGCAGGTCCGGGCGCACGGCCAGCAGCGCCGATGTCACCCCGGCCAGATACAGCGGGGCGACCGAGGAATCGCTGAGCAGCAGCACATGGCGACCGCGCACATGGCGGGCCAGCAGCTCGCCCTGGCCGAGCAGGCCCGGGCCGATGTGGATGGTGTAGGGGGTGTCGCCGCTGACGGCAACGGTGCGCGGGGAGGGAGTCATTCGGGTGTTTCCTGTCGCTGCCACTGCGCGGCCAGGCGCAGCACCAACTGCGCGGTGGCCTCGGCGGGCGTGTAGAGATCGGTATCCAGGGTGAGGTCGGCCAGGCCCTGGTACAGCGGGTCACGGGCGGCGGCCATGTCGTGCAGTACCTGTTCGCGGTCCGGGCGCTGCAGCAATGGGCGGCCGCGGTCACGGGCCAGCCGCTCCAGCTGGGCAGGCACGCTGACACGCAGGTAGACCACGAAACCACGGCGGGCGATCGCCGCGCGGTTGACCGGATCCAGCACCGCGCCACCGCCGGTGGAGATCAGTTGACCGTGGCCGTCCAGCAGGGCGTGCAGGACCTGCCGCTCGTGCTGGCGGAAGCCGGCCTCCCCGGAGTGCTCGAAGATCGCCGGAATGCTGGCCCCGGTGCTGTCCACGATGGCCTGGTCGGCATCCACGAAGTCCAGCGTGAAGCGCTCGGCCAGCCGGCGCCCGATGCAGGTTTTGCCGGCGCCCATCGGGCCAATCAGGATGAGGTTCGGAGCGGGGTTCATTACCCTCGATCCTAACATCTCCGTGCCATCGCCTTTACGCGCCGGCCCCCATGGTGGGCCGGCGCGGACTGTCCCGCGCGCTACCGGAGCGCCCCATGTCCGTCGCCAAAATCATCGAGATCAACGCGTCCTCCAAAACCAGCGTGGAAGACGCCGTACGCAGTGGCCTGAAGAAGGTGTCCGAAACGGTCAAAGGCATCCAGGGCGCCTGGATCAATGAAACCAAGGTGGTGACCGATGGCGAGGGCAACATCACCGAGTGGCGGGTGAACCTGCGGGTGACCTTCCTGGTCGGTTGATCCCCGCGCACCTACCGGTGGCCGTGGTCAGCGCGTCGGAATGACCCGGCGCTGTTCGTCCAGCGCAATCACGGTGTCTGCCAACGCGGGCAAGGTACGCAGTGCCTGCCGGCTGACCCGTTCGTAATACTGGACGAAGCGCTCCAGCTGGGCGCGGCTCATGCTGCTTCGGTCGGGCTGGGCCGCCTGCAGGTTCTGCTCCTGCTGCCAGCGCCAGCGCGGGATCACCGAGAAATCCGGCGGCTGCAGGAACCATAGCCGGTCGCAGCGCTGCCACAGCGCGGGGTAGTCGGTGGCGAGGGCGTGGTTGCACCAGCGCCGCCAGCGGCCGTCCGCGTCGGCCTCGCGCTCGAGTGCGTTGAGCGGTGGGTCCAGATCGGTCTCGTCCTGCGCCGGGGTCCCGAGGAACCAGCCTTCGAACACCAGCAGGTCGAGCGGGCCGTCGACGCGCGGCCAGTCCTTTTCCGCTTGCCGCTCATCGGCGAGTTTGTCGAAGCGGGGCAGGGCGACCGGGCCGCCGGCCGCAACGGCGTCCAACGTGGCATGGGCCAAGGCCAGGTCGTGGGTGCCCGGCGGACCGCGGGTCAGCAGCAGCGGATGCACCTGCCGTGCCAGACGTTGGCGTTGGGCACGGGTGAGGTACACATCGTCGATGGAGAGCATGGCCGCGCGCAGGCCGCGCGATGCCGCCAATGCGACCACCTGGGCCGCCAGCGTCGATTTGCCGCTCCCCTGCAGGCCGCTGATCGCCAATACTGGAACCGCCGCGCCGCAGCCCAGCGCGTCGTCCAGCGCCTGCGCGACCAGTGCATCCGGAAAACCTTTCGTCGGGGGCATGTACGCAGGTGCAGGCATGCAGCGACAATAAACCCAAACCGCGTGACAAGAAAACCGCCATGACCGATCTGTATGCCGAAGCGCTATCCACCTTTGCCGGGCTGTTCGAGGAAGCCAAGGCCAGCCGCGAAGTTGAACCCAATGCGATGACCGTCGCCACGGCCGACCAGAACGGCCAGCCCTCCGCGCGGACGGTGTTGTTGAAAGCGTTCGATGAGCGCGGCTTCGTGTTCTACACCCACCTGGACAGCCACAAGGGCCGTGAGCTGCAGGCCAATCCGCAGGCGGCGCTGCTGTTGCTGTGGCGCAGTCTGCGCGAGGCCGGCATCCAGGTGCGTATCGAGGGCCGGGTGGCGCAGGTCAGTGACGCCGAGGCCGATGCGTACTTCGCCTCGCGCCCGCGCATGAGCCAGATCGGTGCGTGGGCGTCGCTGCAGTCCAGGACGCTGACCTCGCGCGAGGAATTCGATGCGCGCGTGGCCGCCACCGAAGCCAGCTTCGACGGCCGCGACGTGCCGCGCCCGGAAGGGTGGAGCGGGCTGCGCGTGGTGCCGCAGCGGATCGAGTTCTGGTACGGCGCGCAGTTCCGCCTGCATGAGCGTTGGTGCTATGAGATCGGCGCGGACGGGCAGTGGAGCAAGCGGATGCTGTTCCCCTGATCTAGGCAGGCGTTGCCTCGCGCAGCCAACGCCACAGCGTCGTCCGCGAGACCCCCAACTGCGCGCAGGCCTGCTCGCGGTTGCCGCCGCAGTCGGCCAGCAACTGCTGCAGCGCGGCCGCATCCGGTCGTGCCGGCGAGGCAGCAGTGAGCGCTGCCGGGGCGCCGGCGCCTGGCAGCACCCGAGGGCGCTGCACCGCATGCAGCTCCGGCAACCACTTCAGCATCTGCGGCAGCGACAACGTGCCCGGCTGCTGCTGCCAGTGGATGCGCAGGCGGTCGACCATGTTGCGCAGTTCGCGCACATTGCCCGGCCATGCGTAGTCGCGCAGTCGCGCCATCGCCTCGGCGGACAAGGGGGCGTCCATGCCGGCGAGCTGCCGGAAGAAGTGGCTCACCAGCACGGGGACATCCTCGCGCCGTTCGTGCAGCGTGGGCAGCGCGATGCGCAGCGCGGCCAGACGGTAGTACAGATCGCGGCGGAAGCGTTGTGTGTCCACCAGCGATTCCAGCGTCTGCAGCGTGGCAGCGACCACGCGTACGTCCACCGGCGTCGGCTCGGTGGCGCCCACGCGCAGCACTTCGCGCTCTTCCAGGACTCGCAGCAGCCGGGTCTGGAGCGGCTGCGGCAGTTCGCCGATCTCATCGAGGAACAGGGTGCCGCCCTCGGCCGCTTCCACCAGACCGACACGGCCGCCACGACGTGCGCCGGTGAACGCGCCTTCGGTGTAACCGAACAGCTCGGCTTCCAGCAGCGACTCGCTGATCGCCCCGCAGTTCAGCGCGACGAAACGACCCCGGCGGCCGCTGGCGGCATGCAGTTGCCGCGCCACCAGTTCCTTGCCGGTGCCGGTCGCGCCGGTGACCAGCACGGTGCTGTCGTACGGGGCGTACAGCGCAATGTGCTCGCGCACCTGCTGCATCGGCGTGCTGTCGCCGAGCAGGGCGTGGTCCGCCTCCCGGCGCTTGGCCGGTGCCCGCCGCCGCAGTGATGATGCCCCGGAACGGGCCAGGGTCTGGGTCAGCTCCAAGGCATGTTCGAACGCTTGCCGCACCGAGTCCGCCGAGTACAGCAGCACCCCGGGCAGCCCGACCTGCTCGGCATGGTCGATCGCCATGCCGGTGCCGACGATCACCTCGATCCCGTTGGCACGCAGATCGGCGATGCAGTCGCGCGCATCCTCACGGGTCACGAAGCGGCGGTGCTCGATGTCCAGCCCGAAGCTGTGCTGGAAGCTGCCGAAGGTCGGCACATCGGTGGCATGCGTGACCAGACCGATCCGCGGGGCGATCCGGCGTGCGCGCGCCAGCGCTTCCATCAGGTCGAAGCCGTTGGCCTGGATAGGCACCAGCGGTACCTCCAGCCGGCTGCGCAGGTAGGCGGCATTGGAGCCGCCGGCGATGACCACGTCGCAGTGTTCGCGCCGCAGGCGCTGACCGATCACATCCACCGCCTCCTCGAAGCCGAGGTTGATCGGCACGATGCGGGCGCGGCGGTCGAACTCCGGAATCACATCGCCGAGCAGGCCGGTCAGGCGCGACACGCTGACCGTCCAGATCACGGGCAGTTGGCCGGCATCCGGATCGGACAGGCGGGAACGGTGTCGGGGCAGGCTGATCGACATGGGCATGTTTCGATGTTTCAGTTCCATCCATGTTACAGATGTTTCAATAGTTCAAGGTGAAACGCTGCAGTCATCGCGCTGCCTCAATGAAATCAGACACTTGCCAGCTGGCACGGCCCTTGCGCTTATGTACAGGTCAACCACGATGGAATGCCGCATGAGCACCCCTGTTTCCTCCGCTGGCGCCCGTTTCCGCGCCGCACTGGCCGCCGAATCGCCGTTGCAGGTGATCGGCGCGATCAACGCCAACCACGCGCTGCTGGCCAAGCGCGCCGGCTACCGGGCGATCTACCTCTCCGGCGGCGGCGTCGCGGCCGGCTCGCTGGGCCTGCCGGACCTGGGCATCAACACCCTGGAAGACGTGCTGATCGACGTGCGCCGCATCACCGATGTGTGCGACCTGCCACTGATGGTGGATATCGACACCGGGTTCGGCCCGAGCGCGTTCAACATCGCGCGTACGGTCAAGTCGCTGATCAAGGCCGGCGCGGCCGCCTGCCATATCGAAGACCAGGTCGGCGCCAAGCGCTGCGGTCACCGCCCGGGCAAGGAGATCGTGTCGCAGGGTGAGATGGTGGACCGGGTCAAGGCCGCCGCCGATGCCAAGACCGATCCGGACTTCTTCCTGATCGCGCGCACCGATGCCATCCAGGTCGATGGCGTGGATGCGGCGATCGAACGGGCCATCGCCTGCGTCGAGGCCGGTGCCGATGGCATCTTCGCCGAGGCCGCCTACGATCTGGAGACCTACCGCCGCTTCGTCGATGCGGTGAAGGTGCCGGTGCTGGCCAACATCACCGAGTTCGGCGCCACGCCGCTGTTCAGCCGCGATGAGCTGGCCTCGGCCGGCGTCGCCATCCAGCTGTTCCCGCTGTCGGCGTTCCGCGCGGCCAACAAGGCGGCAGAGAACGTGTATGAGACCATCCGCCGCGAGGGCCACCAGCGTAATGTGGTGGAGGCGATGCAGACGCGCGAAGAGCTGTACGACCGTATCGGTTACCACGCCTTCGAGCAGCAGCTCGATGCGTTGTTCGCCGCCAAGAAGTAAGACCGCACACTGTTTTCTGGAGGGATCATGAGCGACACCACTACCGCCCCCGGCTTCAAGCCGAAGAAATCCGTCGCCCTGTCGGGCACCGCTGCCGGCAACACCGCGCTGTGCACCGTCGGCCGCAGCGGCAACGACCTGCACTACCGCGGGTATGACATCGCCGATCTGGCCAACACCAGCGAGTTCGAGGAAATCGCGCATCTGCTGGTCCACGGCAAGCTGCCGACCCGCGCTGAGCTGGTCGCCTACAAGACCAAGCTGAAGTCGCTGCGGGGCATCCCGGCCGCGGTCAAGGCCGCGCTGGAAGAGCTGCCGCCCTCGGCGCACCCGATGGACGTGATGCGCACCGGCGTTTCCGTGCTCGGCTGCGTGTCGCCGGAGAAGGACGACCACAACCACCCGGGCGCGCGCGACATCGCCGACAAGCTGATGGCCTGCCTGGGCTCGATGCTGCTGTACTGGTACCACTGGAGCCACAACGGCCGCGCGATCGACGTGGAGACCGACGACGACTCCATCGGTGGCCATTTCCTGCACCTGCTGCACGGCGAGAAGCCGCAGGATTCGTGGGTGAAGGCGATGCACACCTCGCTGATCCTGTACGCCGAGCACGAGTTCAACGCCTCGACCTTCGCCTGCCGCGTCATCGCCGGCACCGGCAGCGACATGTACAGCGCGATCACCGGCGGCATCGGTGCCCTGCGCGGTCCCAAGCACGGCGGCGCCAATGAAGTGGCCTTCGAAGTGCAGAAGCGCTACGACAGCCCGGACGATGCCGAGGCCGACATCAAGGCCCGCGTGGAGCGCAAGGAAGTCGTCATCGGTTTCGGCCACCCGGTCTACACCGTCAGCGATCCGCGCAACAACATCATCAAAGAGGTCGCGCGCGACCTGTCCGCCGAGCAGCAGAACGTCAAGATGTACGACATCGCCGAGCGTCTGGAGTCGGTGATGTGGGACATCAAGAAGATGTTCCCGAACCTGGATTGGTTCAGCGCGGTCAGCTACCACATGATGGGCGTGCCGACGGCGATGTTCACCCCGTTGTTCGTGATCGCCCGCACCTCCGGCTGGAGCGCGCACATCATCGAGCAGCGCATCGACGGCAAGATCATCCGCCCGAGTGCGAACTACACCGGCCCGGAAGACCAGGCCTTCGTGCCGATCGACCAGCGCAAGTAAGACAGACGTACCGCACCCGTTCGCGGGTGCTTTGCGGACCAGGCCGGCGCGATGCCGGTCTGCTCCGTTGCGGCGTCGCTACTCCTTCTTCGCCGGTGTCACGACGCCCCGGCCCGCCAACAAGCAGCTATCGCCAGCCATGAATACTCAGTACCGCAAGAACCTCCCCGGCACCGCGCTGGACTATTTCGATACCCGTGCCGCGATCGACGCGCTCCAGCCCGGTGCCTATGCCACGCTGCCGTACACCTCGCGCGTGCTGGCCGAAAACCTGGTGCGCCGCTGCGATCCGGCCACGCTGGAGGCCTCGCTGCGCCAGTTGATCGAGCGCCGCCAGGACCTGGATTTCCCGTGGTTCCCGGCCCGCGTGGTGTGCCATGACATTCTCGGCCAGACCGCCCTGGTCGATCTGGCCGGCCTGCGCGATGCCATCGCCGACGCCGGCGGTGACCCGGCGCAGATCAATCCGGTGGTGCCGACCCAGCTGATCGTGGATCACTCGCTGGCGGTGGAATTCCCCGGCTTCGACAAGGCTGCGTTCGAGAAGAACCGCGCCGTCGAGGACCGCCGCAATGAAGACCGGTTCCACTTCATCAATTGGACCAAGAAGGCCTTCAAGAACGTTGACGTGATTCCGCCGGGCAACGGGATCATGCACCAGATCAACCTGGAGAAGATGTCGCCGGTCGTGCAGGTGCGCGATGGCGTGGCCTTCCCGGATACCTGCGTGGGAACCGACAGCCATACCCCGCATGTGGACGCGCTGGGCGTGATCGCGATCGGCGTGGGTGGCCTGGAAGCGGAGAGCGTGATGCTCGGCCGCGCCTCCTGGATGCGCCTGCCCGACATCATCGGCGTGGAGCTGACCGGCCGCCCGCAGCCGGGCATCACCTGCACGGACGTGGTGCTGGCGTTGACCGAGTTCCTGCGCAAGGAGCGCGTGGTCGGTGCGTGGATCGAGTTCTACGGGGAGGGTGCCAATGCGCTGACCATCGGCGACCGCGCCACCATTTCCAACATGACGCCGGAGTTCGGCGCCACCGCGGCGATGTTCTACATCGACCAGCAGACCCTGGACTACCTGCGCCTGACCGGCCGCGAGGATGCGCAGGTCGCGCTGGTGGAAACCTACGCCAAGGCCACCGGCCTGTGGGCTGACGATCTGGTCACCGCACAGTACGAGCGCGTGCTGCAGTTCGACCTGTCCACCGTGGTGCGCAACATGGCCGGCCCGTCCAACCCGCACAAGCGTGTGGCGACGACCGATCTGGCGGCGCGCGGCATCGCCGATGAAGGCAAGCTGGCCTCGGGCAAGCAGGAACAGGCCGATGGCCTGATGCCCGATGGCGCGGTGATCATCGCCGCGATCACCAGCTGCACCAACACCAGCAACCCGCGCAACGTGATTTCCGCGGCATTGCTGGCGCGCAACGCCAACCGCGCCGGCCTGACCCGCAAGCCGTGGGTGAAGAGCTCGCTGGCGCCTGGTTCCAAGGCCGTGCAGCTGTATCTGGAAGAAGCCGGGCTGCTGACCGAACTGGAACAGATGGGCTTTGGCATCGTCGCCTTTGCCTGCACCACCTGCAACGGCATGAGCGGCGCGCTGGACCCGAAGATCCAGCAGGAAGTGATCGATCGCGATCTGTATGCCACCGCCGTGCTCTCGGGCAACCGCAACTTCGACGGCCGCATCCACCCGTACGCCAAGCAGGCCTTCCTGGCCTCGCCGCCGCTGGTGGTGGCCTATGCGATCGCCGGTACGGTGCGCTTCGATATCGAGAAGGACGCGCTCGGCCATGATGCCGACGGCAACCCGATCACGCTGAAGGATCTGTGGCCGAGCGATGCCGAGATCGACGCGGTGGTCAAGGCCAGCGTCAAGCCGGAACAGTTCCGCAAGGTCTACGACCCGATGTTCACCTTCAAGGTGGAGCACGGCGCCCCGATCAGCCCGCTGTACGATTGGCGCCCGCAGAGCACCTACATCCGCCGCCCGCCGTACTGGGAAGGCGCGCTGGCCGGTGCCCGCAGCCTGACCGGCATGCGCCCGCTGGCCGTGCTCGGCGACAACATCACCACCGATCACCTGTCGCCGTCGAATGCGATCATGGCCAGCAGCGCGGCCGGTGAGTACCTGGCCAAGATGGGCCTGCCCGAGGAAGACTTCAATTCCTACGCGACCCATCGTGGCGACCACCTCACCGCGCAGCGCGCGACGTTTGCCAACCCGAAGCTGATCAATGAAATGGCCGTGGTCGATGGCCAGGTCACGCAGGGCTCGCTGGCGCGCGTGGAGCCGGAAGGCCAGGTCACCCGCATGTGGGAAGCGATCGAAACCTACATGGGCCGCAAGCAGCCGCTGATCATCATCGCCGGTGCCGACTACGGCCAGGGCAGCTCGCGTGACTGGGCCGCCAAGGGCGTGCGCCTGGCCGGCGTGGAAGCCATTGCCGCCGAAGGCTTCGAGCGCATCCATCGCACCAATCTGATCGGCATGGGCGTGCTGCCGCTGGAGTTCAAGGAAGGTGTCAACCGCAAGACCCTGGGCATCGATGGCACCGAAACCTTCGACGTGCTGGGCGAGCGTGTGCCGCGTGCCGAGCTGACCCTGGTCATCCATCGCCGCAATGGTGAACAGCTGCGGGTGCCGGTCACCTGCCGGCTGGATACCGCCGAAGAGGTCTCCATCTACGAGGCCGGTGGCGTGCTGCAGCGGTTCGCGCAGGACTTCCTGGAATCGGCGCAGGTCGCCTGATCCCACCCGCATCACGACGGCCCGGCAACGGGCCGTCGTTCCATCAGGACTTCGATATGGCGTTTCTTCCCCAGCTCCGCATTCCGGCCACCTACCTGCGTGGTGGTACCAGCAAGGGGGTGTTCTTCAAGCTGACCGATCTGCCTGCCGCCGCGCAGGTGCCTGGCCCGGCGCGCGATGCGCTGCTGATGCGCGTGATCGGCTCGCCTGATCCGTATGCCAAGCACACCGATGGCATGGGCGGCGCGACCTCCAGCACCAGCAAGTGCGTGATCCTCTCCGCGCCGTCGGTGCCGGACCACGACGTGGATTATCTGTACGGCCAGGTGGCGATCGAGACGGCGTTCGTCGACTGGAGCGGCAACTGCGGCAACCTCAGCACCGCGGTGGGCCCGTTCGCGATCAGTAACGGATTGATGGATCCGGCGCGGATTCCGCACAACGGCCTGTGCACCGTGCGGATCTGGCAGGCCAACATCGGCAAGACCATCCTGGCGCACGTGCCGATCGTGGAGGGCCAGGTGCAGGAGGACGGCGATTTCGAACTCGATGGCGTGACCTTCCCGGCTGCGGAGATCCAGCTGGAGTTCCTGGATCCCTCCGATGATGGCGAGGGCGGGGCGATGTTCCCGACCGGCAACCTGGTCGACACGCTCGACGTGCCGGGCGTGGGCAGCTTCCAGGTCACGATGATCACCGCCGGCATTCCGACCATCTTCCTCAACGCGGCTGACCTGGGCTACACGGGCACCGAACTGCAGCCGGCGATCAACGAGGACAAGGTGGCTCTGGCGCGTTTCGAAGCGATCCGCGCGCACGGCGCGGTGCGCATGGGGCTGATCGAGACCATTGAACAGGCCGCGACCCGCCAGCACACGCCCAAGGTCGCCTTCGTCGCCCCCGCGCAGGACTACGTGTCCTCCAGCGGCAAGCAGATCGCCGCCGGGGATATCGATCTGCACGCGCGCGCGCTGTCCATGGGCAAGCTGCACCACGCGATGATGGGCACCGCCGCGGTCGCCATCGGCACCGCCGCCGCCATCCCGGGCACGCTGGTGAACCTGGCCGCCGGTGGCGGTGAGCGTGAATCGGTGAACTTCGGTCATCCCTCCGGCACGCTGCGCGTGGGCGCGCAGGCGGCACGCGTTGACGGTCAGTGGACGGTCACCAAGGCCATCATGAGCCGCAGTGCCCGCGTATTGATGGACGGTGCGGTACGGGTGCCTGCCACCACGCTGTAACGCCTAACAGGAGAATCGCGATGTCCGGTCATGACAGCCACAGCAATCAGCGCCCCGCCTGGGACACGGTCCTGACCGACATCGTCGATTATGTCCGCGATTACCAGGTCAGCTCGCCGCTGGCGTACACCACCGCGCGGCACTGCCTGATCGATACGCTGGGCTGCGGGTTGGCGGCGCTTTCGTTCCCGGCCTGCAGCAAGCTGCTCGGGCCGCTGGTGCCCGGCATGCAGGTGATCAACGGTGCGCGGGTGCCCGGTACCCGGTTCGAGCTTGATCCGGTGCAGGGCGCGTTCAACATCGGCGCGATGATCCGCTGGCTGGATTTCAACGACACCTGGCTGGCGGCGGAGTGGGGGCATCCGTCCGATAACCTCGGTGGCATCCTCGCCACCGCCGATTGGCTCAGCCGCAATGCCGAGGCGCTGCGGCGGGCACCGCTGACCATGCGCGATGTGCTGGAGGCGATGGTCAAGGCGCATGAAATCCAGGGCTGCCTGGCGCTGGAGAATGCCTTCAACCGGGTCGGGTTGGACCACGTGGTGCTGGTCAAGGTCGCCTCCACCGCGGTGGTGTCGCACATGCTTGGCCTGGATCGCGAGCGCATGCTCAATGCCTTGTCGCTGGCCTGGGTGGATGGACAGTCGCTGCGCACCTACCGGCACGCGCCCAACACCGGCTCGCGCAAGAGCTGGGCGGCGGGCGATGCCACCAGCCGTGCGGTGCGCCTGTCGCTGATGGCCGCGGCCGGTGAGATGGGCTATCCCAGCGCGCTGACCGCGCCGACCTGGGGCTTCTACGATGTCTCCTTCGGCGGGCAGCCGTTCCGCTTCCAGCGGCCGTACGGCAGCTACGTGATGGAGAACGTGCTGTTCAAGATCAGCTATCCGGCCGAGTTCCATGGCCAGACCGCTGTCGAAGCGGAGATGCAGGTGCACGCGCAGATGCGCGCCAGCGGCAAACGCAGCGAAGACATCGCGCAGATCACCCTGCGCACCCAGCAGGCCTGCCTGCGCATCATCGACAAACCCGGTCCGCTGCATAACCCGGCCGACCGTGACCACTGCGTGCAGTACATGGTGGCGATCGGGCTGATCTTCGGCCGGCTGGTTGCCGAGGACTATGAGGACGACGTCGCTGCCGATCCGCGCATCGATCCGCTGCGGGCGAAGATCACCTGCGTGGAAGCGCCGCAGTTCACGGCCGACTACCTGGACCCGGACAAGCGCAGCATCGCCAACGCGCTGCATGTGACCTTCGCCGACGGCAGCACGATGGAGGCCGTGGTCGAGTACCCGCTGGGCCACGCCCGGCGCCGGGCCGAGGGCATCCCGCTGCTGGAGGACAAGTTCCGCCGTCACCTGGCCGGGGTGTTCCCGACCGTGCAGCAGCGCCGGATCCTCGAGGCCTCGCTGGACCCGGTCGCGCTGGAAGCGATGCCGGTGCACGAGTACGTGGACCTCTACGTCGCCGGGTAGAGCCGACCGTTGGTCGGCTGTCCTTGGCGGTGGCCCTGCCGGCCACCCATGACGCCCGGATCGCCCGGGGTCGCCCGCGAACGAGCGGGGACGGCCCGTATACTGGCCGCCTTGTTCAAGGAGTGACGTCATGGCTAGCCGCAGTCGGTTCGGGCAGTGGAGCTGGAAGGGAATCGCGGGCCTGGCGCTGGTCGCCGGCCTGGCCATCGGCGTCGGGGGCTGCAAGCGCAACGACAGCGGCCAGCTGCCCGCCCCATCCGGCGCACCGATCGCGGCCAAGGCCGAGGCCGTCACCGAGTTCACCCTGGTCCGGGCCTACCCGGATCAGAAGAGCGATGGCCTGTCGCTGGCGCTGGAGTTCTCGCGACCGCTGGTCGGCACCCAGGATTTCGACGCGCTGGTCCGCTTTGCCGAGAAGGTCGGCACCGAGGACAGCAGCTGGTCGCTGTCCGATGACGGCAAGACCCTGCGCTATCCGTTCGTGGAGGCGGCCAAGGAATACTCCCTGATCGTCTCGCCCGACCTGCTCGCCGCCGATGGCAGCCGGATCGGCAAGGAGCTGCGCCAGAATGTCTTCACCGGCGAGCTCAAGCCGGTGGCCGGGTTCGCCTCGCAGGGAAGCGTGCTGCCGGCCAAGGACAGCCGTGGCCTGCCGGTGGTGTCGGTCAACGTGCCGGAAGTGGACGTGGAGTTCCTGCGCGTGCGCGAGAAGGAACTGCCGGCCTTCTTCAGCCAGTACCAGCGCGGCGGCCGCCGCGGCAGCTGGGAGCTGGAGAGCGAGTACGGCGACAAGACGCCGATGTCGCAGTTGGCCGAGCCGGTGTACGTCAACCGCTTCGTGATCGGCGGCAAGCAGAACGAGCGCGTGCTCACCTACCTGCCCACGCAGGACATCAAGGAGCTGCAGCAGCCCGGCCTGTATTTCGCGGTGATGAAGCGCAGCGGCTCGTTCGAAGGCGAGTACGACACCGCTTTCTTCACCGTCAGCGACATCGGCCTGCATACGCGTGCCTATAAGGACACGCTGTTCGTGCACACCGCCTCGCTGCAGAGCGGGGCGTCGCTGAAGAAGATCGAGCTGCGCATCCTGGATGGCAAGGGTGAGGTGGTGCTCAAGGGGGCGACCGACGGCAACGGCAATGCGCTGCTCAATTACACCCTTGATGCCAGCCATGTGCTGATCGCCAGCAGTGGCGGCGATACCTCGATGCTGCCGTTCAACCAGCCCGCGCTGGACCTGAGCGAGTTCGCCGTGGCCGGCCGCGACAACGCCTGGTTCGACGTGTTCACCTGGTCGGGTCGCGACCTGTACCGCCCCGGCGAGACCGTGCGCATCTCGGCCCTGCTGCGCGACAACGACGGCAAGCCGGTGAAGCCACAGCCCGTCTTCCTGCGCCTGAAGCAGCCGGACGGCAAGACCTTCCGCGAGACCCGCCTGACCCCCGGCGAGCAGGGCTACTTCAGCTTCGAGCAGCTGATCCCGGCCGAGGCCCCGACCGGGCGCTGGCAGGTGGAGTTCCGCACCAACCCGGCCAGCAAGGAAGCGATCCAGGGCATGACCCTGCGCATCGAGGAGTTCCTGCCCGAGCGCATGAAGCTGGACCTGGACAGCGTGCAGAAGACGCTCAAGCCGGGCGAGCCGCTCAAGCTGCAGGCCGATGCGGCGTATCTGTACGGTGCGCCGGCGGACGGCAACCGCTTCACCGCGCGATTGGCCGTAGCGGCTGAGCAGTCGCCGGTCGAGTCGCTGCCGGGCTACTTCTTCGGCGACCCGACCACCGCGCTGCCGCGCGAGGCGCGCGACGTCATCGATACCGAGTTCCCGGCCGACGGCAAACTTCGCCAGGACGTGGAGCTGCCGGCCGAGGTCAAGCCAACCGCACCGATCGCCGTGGTGCTCTCCGGCAGCGTGTATGAAACCGGTGGCCGCACCGTGACCCGCACGCTGAAGCGGGTGATGTGGCCGGCCGCGGCGCTGGTCGGTGTGCGCCCGCTGTTCGATCCCAAGGACGGCGCGGATGCCAACAGCAACGCGCGCTTCGAACTGATGCGCGTGGACGCGGCGGGCAAGCCGCAGCCGGCCAAGGGCCTGAAGGTCACGCTGGTGCGCGAGCTGCGCGATTACCACTGGACCTTCAACGACAACCGCTGGGATTACGACTTCACCCGCCGCTTCGAGAACAAGGACACCCGCACCGTCGATGCCGGCAGTGCGGCGGTCGGCGTTGATGTCCCGGTGGAGTGGGGCGAGTACCGGCTGGACGTGTTCGATCCGGCCACCGGGCTGACCAGCCGCTATCCCTTCAATGCTGGCTGGAGCTGGAACGACGACAACCGCGGCCTGGATGCGCGCCCGGACAAGGTCAAGCTGGCATTGGACAAGACCGGCTACAAGGCCGGCGACACGGTGCGCGTCACCGTGACCCCGCCGCATGCCGGCAAGGGTGTGCTGATGGTCGAGAGCGACAAGATGCTCTACGTCCAGGATATCGACGCCAAGCCGGGCAGCACCTACGACATTCCGGTCACCGCCGAATGGGAACGTCACGACGTCTACATCACCGCGCTGGTGTTCCGTGGCGGCAGTGCCCCGAGCAAGATCACCCCGGCCCGTGCGGTCGGCGTGGTGCATGTGCCGATGGACCGCAAGGCGCGGCAGATCGCCGTCGGCCTGGTGGCCCCCAAGCAGATGCGCCCGGAGCAGACGCTGCCGGTCACCGTGAGTGCCCCGCAGCTGGCCGGCAAGGTCGCGCATGTGACCGTCTCGGCCGTGGATGTGGGCATCCTCAACATCACCCGCTTCCCGGTGCCCGATGCCGCCGCGCACTTCTTCGCGCAGCGTCGCCTGGGTGTGGATGCGTATGACATCTACAGCCGCGTGATCGAGAGCTTCGACGGCAGCAGCGGCAAGCTGAAGTTCGGTGGCGACATGGCGCTGGCGGCGATGCCGCAGGCCAAGCGCCCGACCGCGCGCGTGCAGACGGTGGACCTGTTCTCCGGCCCGGTGAAGCTCGATGCCAAGGGCATCGCGCGGATCGCGCTGAAGGTGCCGGATTTCAACGGCACGCTGCGCGTGTCGGCGCTGGTGTATGCCGACGACCAGTACGGCAAGCGCGACGTGGAGACCGTGGTGCGCGCGCCGATCCTGGCCGAAGCCAGCATGCCGCGCGTGATGGCGCCCGGCGATATCAGCACCGTGACCCTGGACGTGCAGAACTTCACCGGGAAACCGGGCGAGTTCAAGGTGCAGGTCGATGGTATCGGGCCGCTGACCCTGGGCGAATCCAGCCGCACACTCAAGCTCAACGCGGATGCCAAGAGCACGCTGAGCTTCCCGCTGACCGCGCGCGAGGGCTACACCGTGGCCAAGGTGCGCGTGCGCGTGGACGGCAACGGCTTCAAGGTCGATCGCCGCTATGACCTGCCGGTGCGCGCGGCGTGGCCGCAGGTGCTGCGCGCGCAGACCCGCACGCTGGATCCGCTGGCCGCCGTCACGATGGAAGCCGGCCTCGCCGATGGCCTGATGAACGACTCGGTGACCGCACGCATGCTGGTCAGCGCGCTGCCGCCGATTCCGTTCGCCAGTGCCTTGAACGGTGCACTCAACTATCCGTATGGCTGCGCCGAGCAGACCACCAGCAAGGGCTACGCCGCGCTGATGCTGGATGAGGCGACCTCGGCCATGCTCGGTGCGGACGGGCTGGATGCCAAGACCCGCCGCGAGCGCATGGAAGGTGCCTTCGGCCGCCTGGCCTCGATGCAGGTGGCCAACGGCAACTTCTCGATGTGGGGCGACGACGGCTACATCAATCCGTGGCTGACGCCGTACATCGCCGAGTTCCTGCTCGACGCCAAGGACGCCGGCTTCGCCGTGCCGGACAACGTGCTGCAGAAAGCGCTGAACCGTTTGAGCGAAGATCTGCTCTCCGGTGGCAACCAGTTCTATGGCGAGGATCGCCGCGAGAACCTGAAATTCGCCAACCAGGCCTATTCGGGCTACGTGCTGGCGCGCGTCAACCGCGCGCCACTGGGTACCCTGCGTGCGCTGTACGACAACGAGCGCAGCAAGTCGCTGACCGGCCTGTCGCTGGTGCACCTGGGCATCGCGCTGTCCCTGCAGGGCGATCACAAGCGCGGCGATGCGGCCATTGCCGCCGGCTTTGCCAAGAGCGCGGCTGACCGTCCGGCATACTTCGGCGATTACGGCAGCGCGGTGCGCGACGACGCGCTGATGATCGCGCTGCTGCACGAGCGCAAGTTGTCCAAGCCCGCCTACGATGCACGCGCGGTCGATCTCGGCCGCGCGCTGGATGCCCGCCGCAACAGTGGCTGGATGTGGCTGAGCACCCAGGAGCAGGTGGCGCTGGCCCGCATGGGCAAGGCGTTGTCGGCCAACCAGAAGAAACTGGTCTCCGGCGAACTGGTGGTGGGTGGCGAGAGCGAGAGCATCCCGGCACGGCGCATGTTCGGCCGCAGCTTCGACTACGCCGCGCTGGCCAAGGGTGTGCGCTTCACCCCGCAGGGGGAGCCGCCGATGTTCGCCAGCCTGGAAGTGGCCGGCATTCCGCGCAACCCGCCGGAACCGGACAGCCGAACGCTCGGCGTGGAGCGCAGCTGGTACACCACTGATGGCAAGCCGTGGACGCCGCGTCCACTGAAGGAAGGCGAGGCCCTGATCGTGCGGGTCAGCGTCACCCCGAACGTGGACATGCCCGATGCGCTGCTGACCGATCTGCTGCCGGCCGGGCTGGAGATCGAGAACTTCAACCTCGGCGATGCCAAGCAGTGGGCCGATGTGGTGGTCGACGGGTTGAGCGTCAACGATCGTGGCGATGCGGCCAACATCAAGCACGAGGAGTTCCGCGACGACCGCTACGTGGCCGCGCTGAAACTCTCGCGTGGCAGCACTGCCAAGGTGTTCTATCTGGTGCGTGCGGTCACGCCGGGTACGTATCGCGTGCCGCCGCCGCTGGTGGAGGACATGTACCGTCCCGACCTGCGCGGGGTGGGGCGCAGCCTCCCGGCGTCGCTGACCGTGGTGCAGCCCTGATCGCAGGGCGGGCCGTCCCGGTGACGGCCCGCCTGCCTTGCTGCTGAATCGACATGACGTCTCTTTTCTCCAAGCGGTGGTGGGCGTCGGTGCTGCGCGGCGTGCTGCCGTACCTGCGATGGGGCACGGCCGCGGTGCTCGCGTTGCTGCTGGCGCTGGACCTCGCGTTCCCGCCACCGCTGCCCAGGCAGCGCGACACCAGCACCCTGGTGGTGGCGCGCGATGGCACGCCACTGCGCGCCTTCGCCGATGCCGACGGGGTGTGGCGCTACCCGGCCTCGGCCGACAGCGTCTCGCCGCTGTATCTGCAGGCCCTGCTGAACTACGAAGACCGCTGGTTCTGGCGGCATCCCGGCATCAACCCGTGGGGCCTGCTGCGCGCCGGCAAGCAATGGCTGTTCGCGCAGCGGATCGTCTCCGGCGGTTCAACGCTGACCATGCAGGTGGCGCGGATCCTCGATCCGCATACGCGCACGCCGTGGGGCAAAGCCAAGCAGCTGCTGCGCGCGGTGCAGCTGGAACTGCACCTGAGCAAGGCGCAGATCCTGGCGCTGTATCTGGAACGCGCGCCCTATGGCGGCACCATCGAAGGCGTGGAGGCGGCGAGCTGGGCCTATCTGGGCAAGCCGGCCTCGCAGTTGTCGCATGCCGAGGCGGCGTTGCTGGCGGTGCTGCCGCAGTCGCCCAGCCGGTTGCGCCCGGATCGCCACCCGGAGGCGGCACAGCGGGCGCGCGACAAGGTGCTCGAGCGGATGGTGTCACTCGGTGTGTGGTCACGCGAGGAGGTCGACGATGCGCGCATCGAGCCGGTGGTCACCCGCGCGCTGCAGCCCCCGCTGCATGCGGCGCTGCTCGCCCAGCGGCTGCGCTCGGCACAGCCGCGGGCGGCGCGGATCGAAAGCACGCTGGATATCGGCCTGCAGCGCACGCTGGAAGAGCGTGTGTCGTCCTACTTTTCGCAGCTGCCCGAGCGCACCTCGGCGGCATTGCTGGTGGTGGACAACCGCACGCTGGAGGCACGCGCCTACGTCGGTTCGGTGGCGTTCGGCGACAAGCAGCGGCTCGGCCATGTGGACATGGTGCAGGCGTGGCGCTCACCGGGTTCCACGCTCAAGCCGTTCCTGTATGGCATGGCGCTGGATGATGGCCTGATCCATTCGGAAAGCCTGATGGTGGATGCGCCGCAGAGCTTCGGTGGCTACCGGCCGGGCAACTTCGATGCGGCATTCAATGGGCCGGTCAGTGCCGCCACGGCCCTGCGGTTGTCGCTCAACGTGCCGGCGGTGGACCTGCTGGATCGGGTCGGCTCGGCGCGTTTCGCCGCACGCCTGTCGCATGCCGGCATCAACCTGCGCTTTCCGCATGGCAGTGCGCCCAATCTCTCGCTGATTCTCGGCGGCACCGGTGCGCGGCTGGAGGATCTGGTCGGCACCTTCGCCGCGTTCAACCGTAACGGCATCGCCGGGCGGGTGCGTTACACCGCCGAGGATGCGGTGATCGAGCGGCGTCTGATGTCCCCCGGTGCGGCGTGGATCACCCGCGAGGTACTCGAGTCCAATCCACGCCCGGGCTACGGCACCGGCACCTTCGATGTCACCGGCCGCCCACGTGTGGCCTGGAAGACCGGCACCAGTTACGGCTACCGCGATGCCTGGGCGATCGGCACGACGCGCCATTACACGGTAGGCGTGTGGGTGGGGCGCCCGGATGGCACGCCGCTGCCCGGCCAATACGGTGCGGTGACCGCCCTGCCGCTGATGTTCGAAGTGATCGACAGTCTGCCGCGCCAGGCCGGCGATGCCAGTGCGGCGCCGATGCCGGCGAGCGTGGCGCAGGCCGAGATCTGCTGGCCGACCGGCGGCTTGGTAGAGCAGACCGCAGCGCCCCTGTGCCAACGCCGGATGCCGGCCTTCGTGCTGGACGGGGTCGTGCCGCCGACCTTCGCCGAACGCGAGGCGCGGCTGTGGCAGCCGGGGCTGCAGCGTTTCCAGGTGGATGCGCGCACGGGGCTGCGGCTGTCGCCGGAGTGCAGCCGGCCGCATGCGGCGGAGCCGCGTGAGATCGCGCGCTGGCCAGCGCTGTTGTCGCCGTGGTTGCCACAGGCCCAGCGCCAGGCCTCGCAGTTGCCTGCGTTGTCCCCGGACTGCAGCGCCGACGGCCGCGAGAGTGGCGGCACCCTGCATATCGAGGGGCTCAACGACCGCGCCACCCTCGCACGCGCACCGAATGCCGAGCACGGCGTGCGCCTGCAGCTGCGTGCACTGGGCAACGAATCAACGGTGGATTGGTTGCTGGATGACCGCTGGATTGCCCGCACCGAAGGGGCGCGACTGTTCCAGCGCGATTTTGATGAGGTGGGTGAGCACACGTTGACCGCGCTCGCTGCTGACGGTGCCTGGACGCAGGTGCGGTTCCGGATCCTGCGCTGATCATGCGGTGCGCAGGGTCTGGCAGTGCCGGCTACGGGCCGGCACTGCCGTCCAACATTACTCCCCGATCCAGCCGTCCAGCAGGTCGGCGAATTCGTCGGCGTGTTCTTCTTCCTGCGCCAGGATCTCTTCGAGGATGCGCTTGGTCGTGGTGTCCCTGTCGCCCACGAAGTTGATCATCTCGCGGTAGCTGTCGATCGCGATGCGCTCGGCGATCAGGTTCTCGCGGACCATGTCGCGCAGGTCGCTGCCTTCCTTGTACTCGGCATGCGAGCGCGCAGTGAGCGTATCCGGGTTGAGATCCGGCTCGCCTCCAAGCTGCACGATGCGTTCGGCCAGCTTGCCGGCGTGCGCCTGTTCCTGCTGTGCGTGTTCCAGGAACTCGGCCTTGATCGAATCGGCGAGCATGCCCTTGGCCATGAAGTAATGGCGGTAGTAGCGCAGCACGCACACGTACTCGGTGGCGAGCGCATCGTTGAGCAGCTTGATCACCGCTTCGCGGTCGGCGCTGTAACTGTCGGTGATGGCGCCGTCTTCGATGTCCTTGCGGGCCTTGGCCCGCAGGGTGGCGGTGTCGCTGATGCCCGGCGGGCGGGCGTTGTCCGGGGCGGTGTTGGGGGTGTTCTTGGCTGGCTTTGACATGGCTGGCCGGGTTCCTCTGTTGCGTGGGTCTAGCGGGGGAGATGCTCCAGCACGTACTGCGCCGAAGACACCTCGAATTTTCCGGGTTCCTCGATGAAGGTCTCGCGCACGACACCGTCTTCGACATACAGCGCGAAGCGGCGCGAGCGGATGCCCATGCCCGAGCTGCTGGCATCCATTTCCAGGCCCAGCGCACGGGTGAACTCCCCATTGCCGTCAGACAGCAGCTGCAGGCCGTCGGGCACCTGCTGGCTCTCGCCCCAGGCCTTCATCACGAACGGGTCGTTGACCGCCATGCAGAACACTTCGATCCCGCGGTGGCGGAATTCGGGGAACTGCTCGATGAAGCCGGGCAGGTGCCGGGCCGAACAGGTCGGGGTGAATGCGCCGGGCACGCCGAACAGCACCGCTTTGCGCGAATCGAACAGGGCATGGGTATCGATGGTCTCCATGCCCTCGCGGATGCGCTTGAGGGTGACTTCGGGAATGCGGTCGCCAACGTGGATGGTCATGCGGACTCCTTGGACACAGGCAGGGTAGTGAGGGGCATGGGATGGCCATGTCAACACGTTGAAAAGCCGCCGTGCAGACCCATCTGTGGCGGGAAAGGCGGGCCACGGGGGCAGCGTAGCCGTCCGTCATGTCCGCCGCATTGCGCAGGATCATTCGCGCCCGGCGTCACGGTGGGCCGGTCCGCAGCGGCTAGAATTGCGCGGACGGCGCCCGCCCACGCGGGTGGCCGAACTTAGTCGAGGTGTTTGGATGGAATTCAAGGATTACTACGCCACGCTCGGGGTGGAACCCACCGCGGGCGATGCTGAGATCAAGACCGCTTACCGCCGGCTGGCGCGCAAGTACCACCCGGATGTGAGCAAGGAAGCCGGGGCCGAGGACAAATTCAAGGCGGTCAACGAGGCTTACGAGGCGCTGCGCGATCCGCAGAAGCGCGCGGCCTACGACCAGCTCAAGGCACAGGGCTACCGGCCCGGCGAGGAGTTCCATACCCCGCCGAACTACGGCGGTGGCCAGGGCTATGACTTCGAAGAGGTGTTCGGGGGCGGCGCCGGTGGCGGCGGCTTCAGCGATTTCTTCGAGAGCCTGTTCGCGCGCCAGCGCGGCGGTGGCGGTGGCCGCGCCAGTGGCTTCGGCGGCGCCAGCCAGGGCCCGCAGCCGACCCGCGATACCCGTGCCAAGCTGTCGGTGCCGTTGGAGGCCGCCTACCAGGGCGACAGCCTGCGCATCAACGTGGGCGGCAGGCAGCTGGATGTGCGCGTGCCCAAGGGCATCCGCCCGGGCCAGGTGATCCGGCTGGGCGGGCAGGGCACCGGTGGCGGCAACCTGCTGCTGGAAGTGGAATACGCCGAGCACCCGCAGTTCGAGGTGGATGGCCGCAACATTCTGTACACCCTGCAGGTGACGCCGTGGCAGGCCGCGCTGGGCACCAGCATCAGCGTGCCGACCCTGGGTGGTGCGGTGGAGCTGAAGGTGCCGGCCGAGTCCGATGCCGGCCGCAAGCTGCGCCTGCGTGGCCGCGGCCTGCCGGGCAACCCGGATGGCGATCAGATCGTGGAGCTGGAGATCATTGCGCCGGCGCCCACCGATGAGGCGCAGAAGAAAGCGTACAAGACGCTGGCCAAGGCATTCGGCGAGAAGGTCTGAGGCAGGTGGTGCGCGGCGTCCGGGTCATCGTTGCGCACTGACCAACGGTCGGTGTCTACCGGGGCGGCCGCGATTGCCTTCGCGGTAGCAGCCGACCGTTGGTCGGCTCACCGTGCCATCAGCTCACGCCGTCGGCGGTTCCTGGTGGCTGAAAACGCGCTCCAGCACCTCGGACAGCTCGTCTTCGGAAAACGGCTTGGTGATATAGGCCTTGGCGCCCTGGCGCATGCCCCACATGCGGTCGGTGTCCTGGTCCTTGGTGGTCACCAGGATCACCGGGATGTGCTTGGTCGCCGCGTCGCGTGCCAGCGTGCGGGTCGCCTGGAAGCCATTGAGGTTGGGCATGACCACGTCCATCAGCACCAGATCGGGCAGCTCGGCCTTGGCCGTTTCCACCCCGGCGGCGCCATCGGTGGCGGTCAGGATCTGGTGCCCGAGTTTTTCGACGATCCGCTGTATCCCCAACAGCTGCGACGGTGAATCGTCGACGATCAGAATGCGTGCCATGGTGTTCCCCGTGTGATGCCCGCAGTGTAGTGCGGGCCTCGCATTGTCGTGAAGCGCCGGGCGTGCCGTCCGTCGCCCGGCTGCCACGCTCAGTCGATTCGTACCACCGTGCGGCCGTGGTTGCCACCCGCGAGCAGGGTGTCGAACGCCGCGGGCAGGCCATCCAGCCCGACCTCGCCGGTGCAGATCGTCTCCAGATGCGCCGGCTTCCACGCGCCGCCCAGCTTGTCCCAGACCGCTTCGCGAAGATCACGCGGTGCGCTGGAGGACGAAACGCCCAGCAGCGACACGCCGCGGATGATGAAGGGCATCACCGTCATCTCCAGCGCGGGGCTGGCGGCCAGGCCGGCACTGACCACCGAACCGTAGGGCACGGTCTGGGCCAGCAGGCTGGTCAGCATCGCGCCGCCGGCATTGTCCAGGCCACCGCCGAAGCGGGCCGATTCCATCGGGCGGGAGGTCGCCAGCACATCACGCGGCAGAACCTCGCGGGCTCCCAGGTTCCGCAGATAGCCGACCTGGTCGGCCTTGCCGCTGATCGCGTGCACCTCGAAACCGGCCCGGGTGAAGATATCCACTGCCAGCGAGCCGACCCCGCCGGTGGCCCCGGTCACGGCCAGCGGCCCGTGGGCGGGGGTCTGCCGGTTGTCCAGCATCCGCACCAGGGCCAGCGCAGCGGTGAAGCCGGCCGTGCCCAGGATCATCGCCTCGCGTGGGGTCAGCCCGGCGGGCTGCGGGATCACCGCGCTGGCGGCCAGGCGCACATACGGGCTGTACCCGCCATCGCGGGTCTCGCTCAGCCCGCACCCGGTGGCGAGCACCGCATCGCCTTCGCGGTAGGCCGGGTCGGTCGAAGCGACCACCGTGCCGGCCACGTCGATGCCGCCGACGAGTGGGAAGCGCCGCAGGATCCTGCCCTTGCCGGTACCGGCCAACGCATCTTTATAGTTGACCGAGGACCAGTGCGCGCGCAGGACCACCTCGCCAGGGTTGAGCTGGTCCAGGCCGATCGGTTCCAGCCCGGCGTGGTAGCCGGTATCGTCCTGGTGGATGCGGAAAGCGTTGAACCGGTCGGGAATTGCCATGAAGATGCCTGACGGGGGAAAACACCACCTTACCCGCTGCTCCGGCGCGCGGGGACCCTCACGGACCTTCGCGGATGCGGTTATGAATCGTTCCCCGAGATGGGTGACCCCTTCCAATCCTGTCGATCTGCCCCATCTAGTAGAATCGACAGCGATTTAACGTTTTAACGGTTGACGGTGCGGGAATGGCCCGCAGGCAACCTTACCTTGATGGAGCGTGCATGGCCTGGAATACACCCGGCGGCAACAAGGGCGGACAAGGCCCCGACGAGAATCGACGTGGGCCGTTCGGTCCTCGCGGTGGCGGCAATGGCGGCGGTTGGGGCGGTTTGCCCGGTCCGCTGAAAGACCTGTTCGATGGCGGCATCCTGCGGTGGGTTGCAGTGGCGGCGGTGTTGCTGTTGCTGTTCTCCAGCTTCCAGCTGATCGGCGAACAGCAACGCGGCGTCGTGCTGCGCTTCGGTCAGTTCCATCGCATCCTGCAGCCTGGCCCGAACTTCAAGCTGCCGTGGCCGCTGGAATCGGTCACCAAGGTCAATGCCACCGAGATCAAGACGTTCAGCAGCCAGGTGCCGGTCCTGACCCGCGACGAGAACATCGTCAACGTCTCGCTCAACGTCCAGTACCGCATCGACGATCCGCGCCTGTACCTGTTCGGCTCGGTCGATGCCGACCAGGTGCTGGAACAGACCGCGCAGAGCGCCGTGCGTGAGCAGGTCGGTCGTGCCGACCTCAACAACGTGCTGAACAACCGTGGCCCGCTGGCCGTGGCCGCCGAAGAGCGCCTGCAGGCCTCGCTCGGCAGCTACCGCACCGGTCTGTCGGTGACCGGCCTGACCCTGCCCGATGCCCGCCCGCCCGAGGAGGTCAAGCCGGCCTTCGACGAGGTCAACGGTGCCCAGCAGGTCAAGGAGCGTCTGATCAACGAAGCCCAGGCCTACGCGGCCAAGGTGGTTCCGGAAGCGCGCGGCCAGGCCTCGCGGGCCCGGACCACCGCCGAAGGCTACAAGCAGGCCGTGGTCGCCAAGGCCGAGGGTGATGCCTCGCGCTTCAGCCTGCTGCAGGTCCAGTACAAGGACGCCCCGGAAGTCACGCGCAAGCGCCTGTGGCTGGAAACGGTGCAGAAGGTGCTCTCGGAGAACCGCAAGATCATCGGTGGCGATGGCCGCCAGCTGATCTACGTGCCGATGCCGGGCGACAACCGCACCAGCACCAATGCCGCCCCGGCGGTGACCCCGGAAGTCATGCTGCCGTCGCTGCCTGCCAGCACGGCGGTGGATGGCGTTCGCAATGCGGAGCGTCCGACGACGCGCCCGACCGGTCGTGAGGAGGGCAGCCGATGAGAAGTTCACTGTGGATTGGTCTGGCCGTAGCGGTCCTGCTCGGCCTGTTGGGTTCGGTCTACGTGGTCCGTGAGGACCAGACTGCGATGGTGCTGAACCTGGGCAAGGTGGTCCGTGCGGACATCAAGCCGGGCCTGCACTTCAAGGTGCCGCTGGTGGAAACGGTGCGCGTGTTCGATCGTCGCTTCCAGGTGCTCGATACCGCCCCGGCGCGTTACTTCACTGCCGAGCAGAAGGACGTCAGCGTCGACTTCTTCGCCATCGGTTACATCTCCGACGTGCGCGCGTACTTCCGTGCGACCGGCGGCGATGCCCGCGTGGCCAATGCCCGTCTGGCCCCGATCATCACCGACTCCCTGCGCAACCAGATCAACTCGCGTTCGTTGCAGCAGCTGGTGTCGGGGGATCGCAGCGAACTGATCGCCAACCAGCTGACCGGCATCAACGAGTCGGTCAAGGCGCTGGGCATGCAGATCATCGACCTGCGCATCAAGCAGATCGACCTGCCGACCGACAGCCAGGTGATCAACGATGTGTACGAGCGCATGCGCGCCCAGCGTAAGCAGGAAGCGGCCAAGCTGCGCGCCGAGGGTGAAGAGCAGTCGCTGACCATCCGTGCCCAGGCTGACCGCGAGAGCACCGTGATCGTGGCCGAAGCCGAGCGCGACGCCCAGCAGCTGCGCGGTGCCGGCGATGCCGATGCCGCCCGCATCTACGGCAAGGCCGGCTCGGCCGACCCGTCGTTCTACGCCTTCTACCGCAGCCTGGAGGCCTACCGCGGCTCCATGACCGACGGCAACGGCGTGATCGTGCTCGACAAGAACGACCCGTTCCTGCAGTACCTCAAGAGCGATCGCTGAGGCCGCAGGCGGTAGTCATCCACGGGGACCCGGTGCAGACCGGGTCCCCGTTTTGTTTGTGGAGATGTCATGAAAGATCTGTTCTCGGCCCTGTGCCTGGTCGCCGTGCTCGAAGGCCTGTTCCTGTTCGCCGCCCCGTTGGCCTGGAAGCGGATGGCCGAGCAGCTGCTGATGCTGCGCAGCAGCGCCCTGCGCACCTGGGGCGGGGTGATCCTGCTGGCCGGCCTGACCACCCTGTGGTGGCTGAAGCACTGAGCGGGTTCCCGCCATACGCTTGTTGGTAGTGCCGGCCGCTGGCCGGCTCCATGCCATCCCGCGAGCCGGCCAGTGGCCGGC
>NZ_JASCOO010000057.1:0-28529 GCF_029959485.1 Stenotrophomonas sp. PS02301 | reverse complement strand
CGGGGGCCGGCGGCCCGCGGGGGGGGCGCCGGCTGAGCCGCCCCGGCAAGGGGGGCCGAGGTTGCGGCCGGCCTCGCGTCGCCTCGCCCGCGTCGCGCGGGCGAGGGAAGGTTACGTGGCAGGGAATCAGTTACGCTGAGGTCTTTGGGGAATCAATCTCACCCTGGGGTAGCAGGTGGTACCGCTCAAGGTCGCTAACCCGCCCGACGTGCGTCCCTAAAAGTGCGGGGATCTTGGCGAAGTGAAGTGGCGAAACACCGCTAAAGACCATCCATGAAACAATTTCCGGACTGGCTACAGAGGTGAACGCTGCAATGCTGGCGGCATTGTCTCGGGCCAAGGTCACGCGTTTCAGATGCTTCTTCAACTTGTCTGCCTGGCCGTCAACAACCTCGCCTTGATACTCAGAGAGCTGCGAGGCCACCTCAGAATAGTTCCGTGTCAGCGAGAGATCCTTGCACTCAATGAACAGTACAGCATTGCTGTCGGCCCGCCAGGCGAGGACGTCGACGTCGCCGGGGTCATAGCTCAGTCCATGACCGAGGATCTCTGGGAACCCAATGCCCACGCGCACGGTCCATCCTGCGGCCATCAGGGCCTGCCCCACTGCTTCTTCAAATCCACGACCATCCCGCGCCTCCCCAAGCCAACGGTCACGCATTGGCTTGGTTTTGAAGAAGTCGCGGCTTAGTCGCCCGGTAAAGGCCCCATCCACGACGTACTCGGCCGATCTGCGCAGCAGACCAGGCGCGATCAGCACTGTGGGATCGGGCGAGTCGTCGATCTGAAGAATTGGGCGTGCTGCAATGGAAAGGCGTCGCCCCAGTCGCCATGGGTAGATGTCGGCAAGCTTAAAGCCGCTTGGCACTTTGCTCCAGTTAGATCGCGTGGCGAGAGTGAATTGCTGGAAGACAGCTTCAGCCGCTTGCCTTTCCATCCCTTCGTCCACCGCGCGCTCAAGAAGCTCGCTCTTGCTGATCTCAAACACCGCGAGCCCGCGATCCATACCCAGCGCCTCGGCGGCCTGTGCAAAATGGAAGGCATCCACAGTCGTGAATCCCATCTCCTCCTTAAATATCTCCATGAATTCAAGAATCTTGGGGTCCACGACAGGCGCCCTCCCGCCTGGCTTGGGTACAAGCTGCGAATAGTGTCGTTCGTGCCAGCTGGCATGGGCTTCAAACTGCTCGTTCGTTGCCTTTGATAGCAACGGCTCGACCACCATGTGGCCCAGATCGTCCCGGAACAGCAGGTCCCCAAGTGGCGCGATGTCAACCTCGGCAGGCAGAATGCCGAAGCGGATCGCATCAGAAAATCCGCCGATCCGGTAGAGCAACGCCGCCCGCGCCATTAGGCGGGTAAGCGCCATGTCCGACGGGTCAATTCCTCCGCTCAGAGGGCATGCGCAGATTGCCATCTCGGCGATCAGTCGGGAAAACAGCGCGGCACCGGCAAAGCGGCCGAGCTGCTGCGCAATCACGGTGTCCTTGGCCGGATCGCTCTCGTGCAGGCCCAAGATTGCCGCCGCCGTGCGATGCCACTGAAGCTCTCCGGTGCGTGCGCGCTCAATGTTCTCCATCAACCTGTGTAGACATGACGTGCGATTGAACGTCGCGAGTTCATCGGCAATATCGGCGATAAGAAGATCTACCACCTTGGTGAGAAGGGCGCTGGTAGCCTCTTTGCCTCTGTAGCTGGCCGGAGCCTCACTCTCAACAGCTCGCCAACCCAAGCCAACCCGGCCCGCGCTGTACTCGACAGATTCAAGGGCTAGCAACGGGCGAGTTATTGGCTGAACGCGATCACTGAAGTTCTTTCCTTCAATAATGTGGAAGCTGCGCGCCGTGTCGTTAGGCACACAGTAGTGTTCAACCTCTGTTCCGACATCCGATGTCTTATCCAGGCGTAGCAGTGACCCAAATGCGGTACCCAGCGCTCTGACGAGCGTGCGTTCGGCACGATTGTCAGCCGCTCGGAATCCCGCCAAGAAGCCATCTTCAACACATATGCGGATTGCCTGTTGCTCGCTGACTCGTTCCAGCCGCCAGAGAGACTCAAGCTCGCTTCGCTCGATGGCAGTCGTGAAGCGAGTGACATCATCGGAGCCTTCAAAGCGCAGGTACACCTTGAAGGATCGATCGCTCGGAAGCTTTCCGTACAGCGCTTCAATGCCTGCGCCAACGCGGCTTAACCACACCCGGGCCATGTTCCAAAGTTCATACTCCAGATTCCGGTCTTCGATGCTGGGGGCCTCCATCGTCATCCAGAAGTTGTTGTTACCCTCATAGACGGCCGACATCACTCCGCGACTAACGTCATCCATGGATGCATAGCACCGGACCAGCCGGTCGGACGGGAAGAAGTCTTCGGCAGATGGCCGCAGCACACTATGCCAACGACCGCCATTGTCCTTGACACGATGGTGGTCGTAAGCGCTGTCTGCGGCGGAGCGTACCGCGCGGATCAAATCGGTGGGAACCTGGAGCATCAAGGGTGAATTCGGGCCAATCCGGTGGCCGGTCAACTGGTCTTGTGGCACAAGTTGGCCATCATTTGACCGCACCCAGCCGATCAGATTGAGCGCGCCGTTGATATTGAGAATGGACACCCCGGCCTTGTACACAGCCTCGTTTGCGTCCAGGATGCGCCAGAAAGACAACGGCGTCATGTCCGGCAAGGAGCCAAGCCGTACTAAATCTGCGGCAGATAGCCATTGCGACTGCCAGCGCTCGTCGTCAATACTTGCGATCTCGCCTGCAAAGCCAGCCCCCCATCCACATACAACCTGGATCAATAGGCCGCGCTGAAACCCTGGGGCCTTGGCAATACCTTCCGCAGTCAGCTTAGCGGCGCGATTGATAAATGCCAGCGTACCTTTGTCAATTGACAGAAGGTCCGTGAATGCTGAATCTGTGTGTTGCGTCATGCTTGGCAGCATGAAGACGAATGCCACGTGATGGCCAACATCAAGCTCAGAGGTCATCACCGAGAAGTGGGTAGTTCCATGCCGCTGCCATTCCACCCGCAGGTTTGCAGGGC
Source organism: Stenotrophomonas sp. PS02301 (assembly GCF_029959485.1). NCBI lineage: Bacteria > Pseudomonadati > Pseudomonadota > Gammaproteobacteria > Lysobacterales > Lysobacteraceae > Stenotrophomonas > Stenotrophomonas sp. PS02301. The sequence continues at coordinate 25,490 of NZ_JASCOO010000057.1, read as the reverse complement.
CGCCCAGTACGCGAGTTCCGCCGATGTGCTTTGTGTAGACATTGGCCAATGCTCGATCCAATACTGGAAGCTCGCCGAGGCTCTTGACGTAACGAATCACCTCATGGCGGATGGCGACAGTGAGGGCCGTGGGCATCGCAGCCAGCAAGCCGTCCTTAGTCCGGAGCAGGGGGCGCTGTTCCAGGCTGCCGTCGCCAAGCGCGGCACTACCGAGAGTCCTGATCTGTTCCTCACGCAGTGCAAATTCCGCAAGGTCGGCTATCGATATGTCGGCGGACTTCAGCTGTTTGGTAGTAAAGGTTACGCGCTCCCTTAGGCTATCTGCGTCCAACCCGCCAGTATCAAGCGCTTCGTGGTTCGTGTCGCCGCCATCCTGAAGCCGAACGAGCGAGGCGCTTTTGCAGACGAGATTGGATAGCCGAAGCAAGGCCTGAACCCGGCGCTTCAGAGGCTCATACTTTGCCGTCGCTGGCATCGCAAATACCACGTCTACAAGGCGCTGCGTATAGAAGCCGGCGCTTTCCCAGATGCCCTCCAGCACCAAGTGGTCGCCGCGATTGTTGCCGACGACGCTAACGAAGACGTCCTCTGCAGGGTCTTCGCCAAAAGCGCTTTCCGAGTTCCCAAGCACTTCGTACCAGCGAGCGGCGTCAGCGACGGTTGCTACCTTAGTGCCCTTGCAATGAATCAGCGCAAGCGCGACAAGCTGCTCAAAGCGGCCGCACTGACGCTGGTGCTCGGGGAGAGTCAGCAAACTGGCGGCCATGGCCACTGTACCGTCCCGCTGATACTCGGCCAGCTGTGCAACCAACTCCGCATTCTCTTCAGCCACGGTCTCTAGGTCGTGCCCGAGAGTGGACTTACCAGCTAGATGCCCTACAAGGCCAAGAAAATTATCCATTGAATCGGGCAGCGTATTATTCACAAGTTCGCTCCATGCGGTTTAGGTGTTCCGGCCGGAGTGCCGGTGTTTTGATCCATGCCTCGCTCCCGACTGGTCGAGGCAACAGGCGAGGCTGTACAGTCAGCCCAGTCTAGACTAGGCGTCGACTACGGCACCAATCTGCGCAGACCAGGTTCGCGTTGGTCGACCGTGGAAGATGGGCTATATGCCGGTATCGGCTGTGCGTCGTGGGGGCGAGACGCCGGGCAGCGGCACCCCATCGACCAACGCCGATTTCCGTTGCTGTTAATGGAGAAAGTGGGCGAGTTCGCGGTCCAAGCGGCTAACTTGAACCAGTGCCCCTGAGATCTGCCTACCCGACGCGAGGTGTTTGCCGCTGCAGATCAAGTCCTCGCACTAGGCGAGGGCCCCACCGTAGAGCGCGTTCGGGTGGCCCTAGGGCGCGGTGGTCCGGCTGCTGTTGGACCGATGGTGGGACGCGCTGGCTGCCCGGCTTGCCGGCAGGGGATTAGGAAGATTTATCGCGGGTAGAGGAGGGCAACTACCATTCAACTTTAGATCCCCCTGTGAGGAGCACACTATTGGTCGCTTCGCAGAGCAGCTGAGGCACTCGTGCCCAGGCAACCTCGCGGGCTGTCCAGCCGGTCATGACCACCCGGCCCCATCCCCGGCCGCCATCATACGTGTCATATCTCAGCAGGTGCGACTTGGATGCTATAAGGTTGGAGGAACTCATCCGTCAGGTTTTTTTCAATGATCAATATCTCCGGGCTGGACGCATTGACCCATCAGTTAGATCAGGCCCAAAAAGCCTTTGAAGAGTTGGATGGCGAACTCGGAGTGGTTAATTTCGACCCCAATGATCCGGCCAGTATTGAGGCGGCGATCCAGGAGGTCGAAATACTGGTCGATACCAAGGCGCGCCCCTGGGCGGACAACCCTCTCGTATCGCAATTGGTTGAAGGGATGAAGGAGCAGTACCGGCAAGGCATCATCGATCGAGCAGCTGCTGCGCGGTTGGAGGCCGAAGGTAAATGACCGCTGTCAACCTATTTGAGCAGATCAATGCTGCCGTTCTGGATTTGCAGGCTTCAGAGCCCCAAAGCTATGAGCGACCGCTACGACGTTTGGGCCAGCTACTCGTCCATCCAGATCTTGAGACGGCCAACCGTTTGCTTACAGAGGGATTGGATCTGCAGGCGTTTCTTGTTGAGAGCGAAAATACCGGCGGGGGCATGTCAGGAAGCCACCGTCTGGTTTGGCCGGATAACCCAACTGAGCAACTGGGGATGATGCTGCTGGTGGTGCAGGATTTGGCTTCCCGCCCGGACCACGCGCTGAGTTTCTGCCATCAGTATTTCTACTCGGGGCGCTCCATCGTTGCTGGCATCCACTCAATGACACGTCAGCTGCTTATTCCGTTCGTGAGGGACTACAAGACTTACGTGCTCAGCCAGGGTCGCGTTGAGATCAAGGTCATCGCCCAAAAATCTAACCGGGTTTTTATCGTCCATGGTCACGACGGCGAAGCAAGGGAGGCTGTAGCCCGCTTCCTGACGCGCGCGGGCCTGGATCCAATAATTCTCCATGAACAAGCCAATCGCGGCCGCACCATCATCGAAAAAGTCGAGGCTAACAGTGACGTGGGGTTCGCAGTAGTACTGCTGACTCCAGACGACGAAGGGCGAGCGCTGGGAGCGGACAAGTTGGAGGCGCGTGCCCGCCAGAACGTACTTCTTGAGCTTGGCTACTTCATTGCCCGTCTGGGGCGGGAGAACGTGTGCACGCTTAAACGCGGCGCCCTAGAGATACCGAGCGATTTCGCCGGCGTAGTCTGGTCGACTATGGACGCAAATGGCGCATGGAAGCAGGAGTTGGCCAAAGAGTTGGCAGCCGCAGAATACGAGATCGATTGGAATGTTGTGATGCGATAATCGCGGCGGCTTGCTCGATTGCAATCACTGTTGCGAGTGCCACTGTGCGGAGGAGGATCGCATCGTCATCCTAGGTTCTCCACTCGCCACCCGTTGTCGATTAGAGTTTTTCGATCTTCCGCGTTAAGGCGCTCACTGTTGACGGCAAGGCAGAGAAACCGCGTGGGCCGGGAGAACCCGACGTAGGCATGGCGCATCTGGGAGGGGAGGGTCTTGAGTGGCTTGCCCTTGACCGTCTTGCGCCCGGTCTGGCGCGCGATTGCTTCGACCACGTCGAATCGCTTTGAGTAGCGTCCGATTGATTCGAGATAAAGCGTGGCGAGCTGCGTCTCCCCCTTTGTATTGCCCACGGTATCCACGGTGACATTGACAGAGCGTCCGCTCGCTTCGACGGTACAGGTTCGCAGAAGGCTCTTTGAGACTGATGCATCATCATCTCCTTTTGGATCGGCAAACACCGGGAGAACGGTGAAGTCCTCGAGGGTCGTTCCCGGCATGAAAGGAGAGAGTTCCCGATAAAGCCGTCGTATAGTCTCGACACGCAATATTTCAGTGGACCCCGAGTCTTTGTTCATGACGACATCCCGCATGGCGCGTCGCAGGGGGCGGAGGTCTACCTGCAGCTCCCTCATAGCGCGAAAAAGGCGCCAGGGCTCGCGGACATCGTCTGCGATGGGCGCTTTGGCTTCACGTAGCGCAAGAAGCACGATGCGCCGCATATTCTCAGAACGGCCGGCAAGTTCGACCGGCATATGTCCCATACCCGCATGTTCCGCCAGAAGGCGCCAGGCACTTGTCGCCTTCGGGGCGGCGGTATTGGCGTGCATGGCGAGCGGCGGCCAGAAGTCACCGATGTGCCGTCCGGGCGCCTCTTTCGACTCGCCGCCTCGGCGCGCGCATATGGCACGGATGTGGCCTCCGTTGGTGATACTCTCGTCGTCTAAGGCGTCCAACACCAGCTCACCGAAACGGGGAATGACACGATCCAGCGTTTGCGCTGTATAGACCAGCAATGTTAGAGGTGCAGCGAGGTCGGGACCCTTTCCAATCACAGCAGCGCCTTTCTCTTGAACTTTAGAAACAAGACTGGCTATAGTCTGGCCAAAGCGCCGACTAGTGCTCATGGGTAGTTGAGGTTCCTCTGGAAACGGAGCCTGATTCTCATCCTCACCTTCGTCGTCACTGAAGAAGATGCGCTGATTGATGTCGCCAAAGCGCTGGATCACTGAGCCCCCTTCAAATGCCTTGGCCAAGAGAGCCTTCTGACTGGCTGAGGTGTCTTGCATCTCATCAATCATGACTAAAGGGAAGCGTCTCGCGAGGAGTTGTGCGAGCCTTGGCGCGACAGCGATAGCACGCTCCGCGAACGCGAACATGTCAATGTGGCGAAAGACACCTTCTACTGCTAGGTCCTTCTTAATCTTGCGAAGATGTCTCCCTGATGGGCTGGCAGGTGAGGGGAAGTTCTTGCCGGAGACAATCTCAAGGTCCGGTCCGAGAAAGCGCATCTGGCCTATCAGCTCGTTACCGTTTGACTGGTAGTCCGCCCAAGCCCTTGTCGTACCATTTGCTCGAGCACGACTTTGGGCCAGTTTTGCAAAAACTTCATCATCAATTACGTCAATAGTGCCGCCGTCGCTTCTCAACCGGGGCAGGCTGAGGAACTGGTTCACAAAGCCGTGGATGGTGCCGATAAAGTGCGGGTAAGCCAGCAGTCGGGCGCCCTCTGATGTGCTCGCAAGGCGGCGGCGGATTTCGTTCGCTGCGGTGTTGGTGTGGCTGATGACACAGATTCCATGACGATCCGAAGCCCACTTGCGGCTAAGCAAGTAGAGCTTCGCCGCAAGAATCGTCGTTTTACCGCTACCGGGCGCAGCCTGGATGTCAACGCTTCCACTGGCCAGAAGCACTGCCCGGCATTCGGGGTCAGTGAAGTCGAGTTTTGGGAACGCAATGATGAGGCTTTCGAGGTCTTCTTCTGCAATGAGGGGAATCGTCATTTTCCGCCTTTCCTCCCATCTGACATGAGGTGGCGGATGGCCCGCTGCAGGTAAGGCGGGAGCGACTTGAGTAGGTCTTCGCCCTGTCCATAGGCGCCGCTCTCTAGTAGAGCTGCAGCGTACTGAGCTGCGACCGCCTTCGACGCCTGCTTCTTGTACAAGGGCCTGTATATTTCGCTCGCCAGTGCCGCCTGTGTGAGGCCCTGTGCACATAACTTCGTCCAGGCTTCTCTACGGGCCGCCTTGACCCCTGCTACGCTTTCGACTGGAAGAAAGCCTCCATGTTTCTTGGCGGCCGCCGCAAGGCCGATGGCCATGTGCATCAGTTCGCCGCAACCCGAATATGCGAGGTCATACTCCAGAGTCCAGTGTTCAGACACGCATACGATGGTGTTGCCGCCGGCGGCGCGCTTTTCCTTGTCTTCGCGACGGGCCACGAGTTCGTCGGCGGCATAATCGGAGAAGAATCGGCTCTGCGGCTTGCGCTTCTTCTTACAGTCCTCACCCCCGCGCCCGGCGTCGCTTTGCTCCGCCTCATCGACTTCGTCTTCGTCGGGTGGTGCTTGGTCGCCGGCAGACCCCGTATTTCCTGCGCCCCTAATCGGCACATACCCCTTAGCCTCGTCTGGAACCACATCAAAGTCGGTAATGCATGCAACCGGAACGGGAACCTCGGTGTCGTCCTTACGCTGGAGGATGCGTGCATAGTGGTACAGCCCGACGTCGCCGACATTGACGACCGACACGCCATGCTTTGCGAGGTCAAAACCACATGTCTTAGCAAGGGCGGGTAGCAGGAGCGCTTCTCCGGGACCCTCCACGATGGCAACACCACGCGCAAAGAAGAGGTTAGCTCGTGTTGATTCGAGAAAGCGGCGAAGGTAGGCGTAGTCAGATAGCTCAAGTCTAGTAGTATCCTCGTCAAGCCGGAACGTCTTGCCTCTGACCACAAGAGTCATGGCTTGAACTGGCGCACCCGCAACGAGCGAAGGACTGTGTGTGGTCATCACCACCTGCAAGGCGCCAGTCGCATCACTTGCCGTTTCGGCCAAGAGCGCCATCACGCGGTCCTGGAGCTGGGGGTGCAGGTGTGCCTCTGGTTCTTCTATGAGGAGCAGGGCGAGCTCTTCACTTCCTTTCAGCAACACCATTTCGGTCGCCATGAATAAAACGTTGTTGTAGCCAAGTCCGCGCGGACAGCGCACGTTAGCGTGCACGTCGCCGGTGGGCTCGAGTGTCAGTTCGAAGCGCTCGAGGATGGGATTGAGGGCGAGTTCCGTGGCCAGCCGTATGCGTGCGGCGAGAGTGTCACCGGCAAATGCGAACTTGTCGAGGTAGTGTGTATTGATGCTCTCTTCGACTGCCTGGATGACCGCGTGGTTGCCCATGTGGTGCTGTGCATGGGCCATCAGTCCCACTAGGGTCTTAGGCAATTCATCGAGTTTTTCCTTGTCAAAATCGTTGTGCTTTTGGTCCTGAGTGGCGGGATGGGCGGCAAGAATTTGGGATAGTCGAGAGGCGCGCCCCGGGCGCATTTCGTTCTCTGCGTCACGAAGTGGGCGGAGGTAGGTGGTCCGGACCATTTCTCGAGCAGCCGCGCCAAGCTCCGGGCCCGTGCCGTCGGCGCCGCAGCGCACTTCGGTTTCGATGCGCGCGCGACGCTTCGGCGGATTGCCAGCTATCCACCTAGCGTGGAGCGTAAGGTATAGCGTACTAGTGCCGTCCTCCTCATAGGTCAGCCACTCGAGTAGGGCAGACTCCTGGTCCTCATCCAGTCCCTTGAGAGTTGCAGAAATCGTCAGTTCTGTGGCACGCGAGGCCCCGGAGACATGGAAGTCCTGCTCCTGCAGTCGGGTTGCTTCGAAGCTTGTGGTCCAGAGCACATGGCGGATGGCGTCAACAATGGCGCTCTTTCCGGCATCATTTTCTCCCACGAGTATGTTGAGCGTCGGACTAAGCGTCCAGTCCAGCTTGGGCGCAGTCTTGCCGTCACCGAAAATGCGAAAGTTGACGGCATTGATTGAATGAAGGTGCACGGCTCATCCCTGTGGTGTGCGGATTTACCGAGGATAGCGCGACTGACAGAGGTTGAGGCTACTGCGCCCAATTCTCTCTCCGATCTCTAGGTATCTTCCAAAAGCCGTGCAGCCGGATTGGCTGTCGTTCCACCTGTTTGAAAATACCCCACCACACTCGACACAGACCGGTGCTCGGTAAGCTGCATGATCGCGGGAAGTGCCACCCCTTGGCGGCTTGCCTCAGTCACGAACCCTGACCTGAGACTATGTCCACCAAAATCCCCCTCCAGTCCGGCCAGTCGCGCCCGCCGCTGTACGATCTCGCCTACAGCGGCCGGAGACAGAGCAGGGCCGACGCGCCGCTTCCACAGCCGCCGGAAAATCGCCCCTTCGCTGATCCCGGCTGCGTCCAGCCAGTCCTGCAGGGCGAGGGCGGCCCGATCGAGCACCGGCTTATCCGGTGTCGACGTGGCCGTGACGCCGGCTTGCTGCGTCTTGCTGTGCTCCAGCCGGTAGATATAGCCCGCCTCGCCAATCCGACGCAGGTCGCGAAGATCGGCGGCGGCGATCTCGCTGCGCCGGCGCCCGCCACTGGCAAAGCCGAAGCAGAGTAGGGCGCGATCCCGAATTCCTTCCAGGCTATCGTCGCAGGTGGCCAATATGGCCTCCAGCTCGGCCAGGGTGATCGCAGTCTTCTTGCGTGGGCGCTCGCCGCGCTTGACCGCGGCCCGCGCCGCGCGACTGAGCACGGTGCGGATTACCGGCTGCTCGCAGGGATTGGTCACTTGCTTGAGTCGGTGCGCGGTGGACAGCACGGCAACGCGATGGCGCACTGTGGCCAAGGTCCAGGGGCCAAGTTTGGCCTTAAGGCCGGCGGTCACCAAGGCTTGGTCGACGGCTGGTGGCAGTTCCCATGCCAATTCGCCGTCGGTTGAGCGGCGCTGTACGTGATCGACCACGAACTGCAGCACGGTGGCTTCGGGTACCGGTAAAGCCAGCTCGATGCCGTAGCGCGCCGCATGCCAGCCCGCCCAGTACCGCAGGGCGCTGGTGTAGCTGCGGGTGGTGTTCTCGGCCGCAGCTTCGGCCAGCAGCTCGCGGACCGCATCGGCAGCCTGTTGGGCCAGCTGTTCGGGCAGTGCCAGAGAGGTGGCCGTCGCGGCGGAAACGGGAATTGTAGAAATATCTTTCATAATATGTAATGTACGCTACGCAAAGAAGGCCGTACCCGCGATAATCATCACTTATCGCCAGTACGGAATCAACGGGGCAGGGTGCCCATACAGGAGGCAATTCTATGGCTCGCGGCATCACCGAATCCGACGTTCACACGGCTGCTGACGAACTGGTCGCCAGCGGCGAGCGACCAACGGTAGAGCGCATCCGCGGCCACCTTGGTACGGGGTCACCCAACACGGTGACGCGCTGGCTGGAGACTTGGTGGAAGAATCTAGGCACTCGCCTGCAGCCGGAGCGACCAGATCTGAAGGACGCTCCCGCCGTTCTTGCGGAGATCGCCGGGCAGTGGTGGGCACTGGCCCTACAGCATGCTCGAGAGGCGGCCCTGGTAGATCTGGCCGAGGCCAGGCGGGAGCTCTCAGCTGAGCGCGAAGAGCACCACCGTCAGCAGGAGGAGTTAGAAAAACAGGCGAGCGAGATACGCTCTCTTTCAGAGGCAGCCGATCTTTCGGAGAAGCTTGCCACTGCACGTGCGACAGAGCTTCAGAGACTAGTGGAGCAACTCCATGCCCAGATCGGCGAGCTGAAGCAACAACTGAAATCCAGTCATCAGCGTGTGGAACTGCTGGAGGCAGCGCGGGATTCACTCGACGCTAGGGTGCAGGAAGTCCAGGAGTTGGCGAGATCTGAGCGAGAATCGCTTGGCCAGTACGTCAGATCTGCCGAGGATCGAGCGCTACGAGACGTAGATCAGGCCCGGCAAGAAGTCAGACTGCTGCAAGCGCAGCTTGCTGCGACGGTAAAGAAACACGCCGGCGTTGAGGCGGACCTCCGGCATGCCGTGGAGCGAGCGCAAGCCGCAGCCAGTTCGGCAACCGCTGAGGCGGACAACCAGCGCGGAAGGAGCGCCGCGCTTGAGGAGCAACTTGCGAGGCTCCAAAGTCTGCCCGCCGAATTCGAGGCAGCGCTTCGGCGAAATCAGCAAGCTCAAAAATCTCCTAAGAAAGCTTCAAAACGAGCTAAGAAGGCCACGGCCAAGGCACCATAGGCTCACGTGAGTGTCTTCGGCTTCGCGGCAGCGGCGATTGCGGCGCGTACTTCAGTGATCACTTGGTCGTGCGGAATCGTCGGCCTACTGTCAGCCAGGGCGCGCTCGACCTTTGCCTGGAACCACTGAGTGTGGCTCTTTGCCTTTTCAGCAAAGTCCTCAGCAGAGCCAAATTCGGTGGGTCGGGCATCGGGCTTGTCCATTGTCAGAGCGTACCCCAATTTCTTCGGGGTGCCTTACAGGCACTCGGAACTATGGAGAAGGCGCCTGGGCGAACGCTCTTATGCGGCCACTCTGTTTCCCTAGATGCTGTCATCTGAGTAACAAAAACCTCAATGAAATCAATGGCTGGCAGGGTTAAGGGTAAAATTGACAACAATTAGGAAAGCCGACAGGCGGATCAGGCCTCCGTAGTACCGGCTGAGGTTTAACATAATATACATTATGCGAAATGGGTGATTGGCCGTCTTTCTTGGGTTTGGCTGTGGATCAAGTCTTGCCTCCCTTCCCGGGAACCCAACAAGGACGAGATCGCAGCATGACCACGATGGACCCGCACGACCGCATCGACATGACCGGCCCTTGGGCCGGTTTCGGCTTTCAGGGAGGCCATATGTTCACCCCTGAGGGCCATCACCTCGAACCGTGCGACATGACCTGGTGGTCGCTGACCTGCAATATCGCACGGGAATGGCGGCTGATGATGGAGGAAGCCCGGCCGCGGCGGACGCGATCGGCAGCATCTGGAAGGCCCTGCGGCACAATGGATTCCAGCGTGGTCTACCTGCGCGAGTACGTCAGAATTCGCAGAGAACGGCGGTTGGGCATGGGTGATCCCGGTACCGGCGCCGAACCGTCAAATGTGGTCCATATGTCGCGTGGGCCACGACGCCCCAAGCGCGGGTGACGCGGCAACCGTAGGGGCGATGCCCCTACACCCCTCGGCCTTAGCTGAAGCCCCTGAGCCAGCTCCAGTTATTGGTTAGCAGCCCCGTTAGCAGCCACAACCCGACGTAGACCACAGCTACTACTCCCGACGCCGATAGCGCTTGAATAGTTCGGATGCGCCATGGCGGAGCAATTGGTAGCAGGGCCATCGCGATCGGGCGTGCTATTGCCTCTTTGCTGCGCACGCTGATTATTGAGGGCACATCCGCTTGTACTGCCGCCATCTCAAACCAGAGGTCTTCACCCGGGGCCAACGTAGACACGGATATCGCGATCCGATTATGGGCGATAGTTTCCCTGTCAAATGGCCGTGGCGGCCAAAGGTTGAATGACTGAGGTGGGAAGTTCAGGACTATGACAATGCCTGTAAGTGGAGCTTTTCCTGTATTGCGCACGTAAAAAGAGCTGACGTTCAGAACCGGGGCCGGGAGAGTGATATTTCCATCACCATCAGTAAATGGCGGCAATATATGGCTGATTGACGTTCTGTGGCCCCATGCCATGGAAATTCGAGGCTTGCCAATCCACTTTCCAAGCAAGCTTAGGATGCCAACGGCAAGTGACGTGATTTCCTTGCTGTAATCGAGAATTGCCATAAGCCCCCCGCCCGCAATTTTGGGCATGATAGCTCAGCGTAACGTCATCCGCCGCCGTATCGGTTCTGGACCGATTCGGGGAACGTGCCTATGGGGCGCTCTCCCACGCTGATTATCGCGTCGCCGCCTGTCGGCATGTCCGGGACGGGTCCAATAGCAGGTTGGGCCTGTGCGGAGCCGGGCAAGCCTGCCCCGGCTTGCATGTCGCGCTGCTGCTTGTACGGGTTGTAGACCGGCCCGTGGCGCGCAAGTGTGCGGCACTCAGGCTGGGAGAGGTCGTAGCGGGTGCCCTGCTCTGTCATGCACGTACACGATGCCTCGGAGCGTTTTCCGTTGCCGTCAAGACCTTCCATGCTCGACATGCAAATCAGCTGCGGATCGCTGGTGATTGCACGTTGGTCATAGATCGGCGCTGTCCAGGGCATCGTTCCGAAGCGCGGCAGATGTGCTTTGGCGTAGTCGGTAGGCGTTTCGTACACGCGCGCCGCGTCCGCACCCACCGTCGCTACGCTCCCGGCAGTTGCGGCCGCACGCGTGATCGGTTCGGTAGCCGGTGGACGCCCCCCCTCCACACCCGCGATCTTGGCGGCGAAGTACCACCTGACGACAAGCAGCAAGACCGCCAGCGCGACGACGCCGACCATGACCCACCGTATCCACATGGGAAGCTGACGCTTCGTCGTGACCATGGTGGTGCTGGTGTAGTAGTCGAAAACGTACTTGGGGCGAACCCAATCAACGGTATCGCTACACGCGGTCTGGACGTTGCTTTGATACTGGTTCCAGCGCTTGAGCTTGGTCTTTGAACGGATGATCGATGTCTGCCGGACATGGACGTGCTCTTCGTAGAGGCCTCGCAGGAACGGATCAAGCTGCAAACCCTGCTGCGCGATCAAGATGAAATCGAAGCCACGGTGACGGTGGCGCGCCATGGCCTCAACGTGTGCCGGTACCTTTGCACCGGGGTTGCGGTTTGGAAGCGCCGTGTAGCACTCATCAAGGAGGATGACAGCGCCATCGGGCAGCTGCTCCCACTCGGAGGGATTCTCTAGGTAGGTGAAGCCTGCCTTGCCATAGTCGAGATCCTTGACGCCATGGGCATAGATCGCCCTGCCCTCATTCTTGAACTTGAACGCTTTGTCCAGGGCGTAGGCGGTTTTGCCATGACCGGGCTGACCGGTTACGAGGTAGAGAGCCATCAGGAACCCAGCTTTGACAGGATTGCTGCTTGGGCGCGAGCAGCGGTCCATGCAGATAGGATCATGGTGACGGCGATGCCAAAACCCGTTGCGTCCCAGTACGCGACGAGCACTGGACCAAGGCCGGCGACCTTGCCTGCGATGAATGCCTTGATCGGCGGCATTGCAATTTCGTGAGTCACCAAGCCAATGCCGAACGCAAGAAGCACGCGACCAAGGATGCCCGGGAGGTACTGCCGAAGGCCCTGCAGCAACATGCTCACAAGGGCGCCAATGACTAGGGGCATTAGGACTTACCTCCACTGACGAGAATGAAGACGCTTACGACTGCAGCGCCGAGAATGCAGATGGCCCTAAGCACCCCGATGTAGTTGCAGAAAAACGCAGGGGGAGAGGCCATTGCTTCGGCGAAACCAGCGCCCATGCCACTGCCGCCGGAAGCGGCGAACCCGATGCATCCGCCACCGCCACCCCCAATGCCGGACTGATCCAAGTCATCAACGCTGAGCTTCTTGACCGATAAAACCTTGGTGTCGTTAGCAGATGACCCTGCACCGGGGTCCTGCGACATGCCGCCGACCATGGTCCATGCTGGCTGCGCATTGCCGTTGCCGTTGTTGCCTTGGGCAAGCTTTTCGGTCGCGCAAGCGGTGCGCCACTGCATGAGAAGCCCGCTGTACTCAAGCGCGTCGCATTTCTCCCCGGTACAGACAGGCGTGGCGTTGCAGGTTCCCCCAGCGACATTGCGATTTTTGCGGGTGTTGCAGTCGATGCGCCATTGAATTCGCGCCTGCCCGCACATGATCGGAGAGCCGCTGCAAGTCGGGGGCGTTTTGCAATCATCGCCGCCTGAGAATTCATCTTTCTTTTTGCCGTCAGGACCCTCACCGCCCTCTTCCCCCTCATCAGGCTCGCCGTCGCCGTCGCTGTCCTTCTTGCAAGTGCCATCCTTGCCACGCACTTCGCCCTGGGCACACTGACCGTCACCCGGAAGGCAGTTCCCAGCCGGGCTCTTGATCTGACCGGCAGGGCATTCATTACCCTTGTTCTTGCACGTGCCATCCGCTTGAAGCGTCATCCCATCAGGGCAAGGTTCCGGCGCACACTGGCCCAGCGAATTCTGAGGGCGACCTCCACACTTGCCCTCCGGCGGCTCGCATACGTTGAGAACGGCGTTCCAGTAAAAGCCGTCACCGTAGTTATCGCACGTGCCTTTCTCGTTCTCCGGGCAAAGGGCACCCGTGCCCTGCCACGTCATAGAACTATCTGAGTTGCGGGACCACACGCCGTCACAACCGTCCTTACAGCCGATACTGCCATTACGCGCAGCACCGCCAGAACTCCACGGTCCGACGCCTGTATACGCAGAGCGCGTTGCGCAACTCTTCCCCGTGGGAAACCTGTGGTTGCTATCGCGAGCAGGGCTGAATGCTAGGCCGCAGCCACGAGGTCCGGTTGATCCAGAGCCGATGAATTTCTGCGCGCAGTTGTACGTTGTCGTGCTAAGAGTACAAGCGCCCTTGGCGTAGCTCTTGTCAGTCGGCGCTTCACCAGCCTGGGCTAAACAACCAGCCCAGGCAGCGCCTTGATCGGGGTAGTCAAGCGCGTGGGCGCGATGAATGCCAAACGTTGATAGGAAAAGCACCAACAAGATGCATGGAAGCGATGTCAACCGTCGAGTGCAAGCCATATTGCCCCCAGCATGCCAATCATCACGAAATATCCGGCGTACGCCATGGCGTGTCCCCTAATTGAAAAAGGGGCGGGTTTCCCCGCCCCTACTGTTGACCTGGCCTCAGCCGCCGGAGGCGCGCTGGCCCTTCTTGATCAGCACCACCACGCCGCACAGCGTGAGAACTGCGGCGCCGATCGCGTAGAGCTCGGTTTTGTCCATGCCATCGGCGGCGGCAGTGGCGAGTTCGCCAGCAAACGCCGGAGCGGCGACCATGGCGGTGGAGACGACGGCAGCAGCCTTGGTGGCGACGCCGCGCAGCTTGGAACGCAGATTGATGATCTTCTTCATGACTCTCTCTCTCTCTTGGTTGGGATTTAGCCGCCTGTGACCCGGCGGGCTTGCCGGATCATGAAACCGACCCCCCAGCATCCCGCGATAGACGCGGAGATGAGCAGGGCCTCTGAAACGCTGATGGGCGGCAGCAGCATCGGCGCTGGTCCATAGAAGGGGTACGCGCACTGACCGGTAGAGGCATCAAAATCAGCCTGTTTGCAGTACAGCGTGAGAACGGTCTCTTCCATGGGAACTCCTATGGCTCACGCCCGCGCTAAAGCACTGGCGTGAGCCGTGTTGGATTACGGAGCGGCGCTGGGACGCAACGAGGGCTTGCCAAGCTGGCGCAGCACGGTGAACTTGCTGAGCGATGCAACGCCCTTGTTGACCTGCAACATCGATTCGATGTCGAGCTCGTACTCGCCTTCGGGATAGCCGTGCTGCCCCTTGTCCAGGCGAACATCGAACGGGTAGGCGAATCCACCTGCCTCCAGCCGGGCCTTCTGCTTGCGCGTGGTGTATTCGACGTTGTCACCAGCGTCGTTCTTGAAGCTGCCGCCGCGCTCATCGATTTCGTTCTTCAGGACAGTGACTTTGACGCTCATGGTGTTACCCCTCTTGGGTTAGTTGTACGGCCGCGATTTCGGGCCAATGCGCTGCTGTGTCACCTGTTGCCCACCTCGGCAGCTTTGGCGAGGTGCAGGATTCGATCACCGCCTGCAACGCATCGGGCGTTGGGCAGTTCTTAACGATGAATGTCAGGGTTGCGCCGTACTGGCGGCGGAGGTGGCGACGTGCGCTTTTCCACGTTGCCTCCACTGCGGCTTTCGTGATTTCAAGGCGGGTCGCGACGCAATGGAGAAACTTCAGTACCGGGTACGCACCGAGCAGGTAGGACGCCGGATCACGCAGCAGATCGAGGGACAGTTCTTTGCGGTTGGAGTTGCGGAACTGAGCCTCGTAGCGCACCCATTCGGATCCCTTGTCGCCCTGCTCCCTGCCCTTCTCGTACACCCGCAGTTGCTTTTCAGACTTCTTGCCGCCGACATAGAACGTCTTGCCGTCGCCGCTATCGTGGTCGTCCACCGTTTGTGCCTTGGGGCGCTGACCGCGATTGTCGAACTCGCCCTCGGCATACCACTGCTGTGCGAGGCGCAGTGGATACTTGCCGATCAGGTCATCTGCGCACACGTCCACACGGGTTAGTCTTCCCGCGCAGCTTTCGAGCTTCGCTCGAAGCTCCAGCCACCGCTTCGCATGGCCGCAGCGCGCTGCGCTCAGGGTCTTGCAGCCGTCACCGGTAAGCTCGATCCGGGCGGTATATGTGCCATCAGCGCGACGGCACTCCTCGCCTCCGAGTTCGATCATGCCCACGAACTGCTTGCTCGCGTTGATGATCTTGACGCGCCATGTGTAGAAGCGACCACCACTGGCGGTGTCGTCCAGTTCGAGGCCGAGCCCGGCGAAGAACCAGCAGAAAACTTGCAGCGCCGCGATGCGGGCGTTATCCGCGCTGGCGTCGATCCACTGGCGCACCTCATCCTGGCCGTCGCGATCAAGGAACCCGGTTTCGCGGAGAGCCGCGAACAAATCCACCGAAGCTGAAAGCCAGTCAATGCCGACCGTCAGGGTGCCATCCTCGTTCCTGAATTCACTGACTCCCCTGTTAGACGAGGGGAGTCCTGCCGCCGCTCCCGCGCCGTCAGCCACGGATCACCTCTGCGCGCTCGGCAAAGCCAGCAGCAGCCAGCAGGTCGCCACGCTTCGTGGCGTCGATTTCGTTACGGAAGAGTTCGGCCAGCGCTTCGGCCTGTGCTTGTGCCTCGCGGGCAGGGTTCGGCCGGGCGGCTTCGATGGTGTCGCGCAGCTTGCGCGGGAAGACTGCCACGCCGTAGGCGATGGCGACGGTGCAGCCAATCAGCACGAGGACAATCAGATGTGCCGTCACGGGAAGAGCCTCCCGAGGTTCCGGCGATAGCGCAGGTATGCGAGAACGCCCTTGATCGCTGCGGCGATCAGGACCGGTACCAAGATCACGAAAGGACTCATGCGCCCTACCCCTCCCCTAGCCCCTAGAACCCCGCCAGCGACCTAGGGGGATCGGCTGGCGGGTGTCCACCGCCGGTGGACAGGTGGGAAAGTACACTGGGGGTGGACAACATGTCAACGATGGGTGGACAAATGAATTTCGAGGACATCCTCAACCGCGCAGTTGAGGCCAGCGGTGCGGCTTCTGACAGCGACCTTTCCCGAAAGCTAGGCGTATCACGTCAGGCGGTGAGCAACTGGCGGGGCGGTAAGAAGTTTCCGGACACCGTGACGTGCGCAACTATCGCGGGTATTACGGGAATTCCCCTTGCCCAGGTGCTTGGCGTGGTCGGAGAGGCGCGCGCTATCAGTCGCGAGGAGAAGGCGGTCTGGCGACGACTTGCCGCGACCGCAATGGCCCTAGCGCTAGGGGTGGGCTTCGCCTCGCCTCGCGACGTACAGGCGGCCGTGAGCGGATTTGATGCGGCACCCTCTATACATTATGCGAAATAGGATAACGAGGCGTCTGGTGTGGATCTGGATGTGGATCAAGTCTTGCCTCCCTGCCCGGGAGCCCAACAAGGACGAGATCGCAGCATGACCACGATGGACCCGCACGACCGTATCGACATGACCGGCCCTTGGGCCGGTTTCGGTTTTCAGGGGGGCCATATGTTCACCCCTGAGGGCCACAGCCTTGAACCCTGCGACATGACCTGGTGGTCACTGACCTGCAACATCGCACGGGAATGGCGGCTGATGATGGAGGAAGCCCGGCCGCGGCCCACGCGATCGGCAGCATCTGGAAAGCGCTGCACCACAACGGATTCCAGCGTCGTATACCTGCGCGAGTACGTCAGAACTCGCAGAGAACGGCGGTTGGGCATGGGTGATCCCGGTACCGGCGCCGAACCTTCCAACGTGGTCCATATGTCACGTGGGCCACGAGGACCCAAGCGCGGATAAAGCGTTGCCCGTAGGGGCGCTGCCCCTACACCCCGGACCGACGATCCCGGGGCCGCCGTGCTGCAGTTCGTGGTCGACCATGTGGTCCGGCGCAACGCCGACGGCGAGCTGGCGTGGGAACTGCCGCCGGCGGTTGACCAGGCCTTGGTGGACGCTGGCCTGAAGGCCAAGCTGGGTTCTTGGACTTTGTCCACCGTCCGGCATCGGGTGGCAGTGCTGTCCACGGCGCACCGACTCAAGCAGCAGCCGAATCCCTGCGAGCAGCCGGCGATCCGCACCGTGCTCAGTCGTGCGGCCCGCGCTTCGGTCAAACGCGGCGAGCGACCGCGCAAGAAGACCGCAATCACCCTGACCGAGCTCGAGGCGATGCTGGCCACCTGCGACTACAGCCTAGAAGGAATCCGGGACCGCGCCCTCCTCTGCTTTGGGTTCGCCAGCGGCGGGCGCCGGCGCAGCGAGATTGCCGCCGCCGACTTGCGCGACCTACGGCGGATCGGCGAGGCGGGTTATATCTACCGTCTGGAGCACAGCAAGACCCAGCAGGCCGGCGTCACCGCCGCCTCGACCCCGGACAAGCCGGTGCTCGATCGGGCCGCGTTGGCGCTGGAGGACTGGCTCGAAGCGTCCGGGATCACCGAAGGGGCGATCTTCCGGCGGCTATGGAAACAGCGCGTTGGCCCTGCCCTGTCCCCCGCCGCGGTAGGCGAGATCGTGCAGCGGCGGGCTCGCCTGGCCGGGCTGGAGGGGGATTTTGGCGGGCACAGTCTCAGGTCGGGATTTGTGACCGAGGCCAGCCGCCAAGGGGTGGCGCTGCCGGCGATCATGCAACTGACGGAGCACCGGGCGGTCTCGAGTGTAATTGGATACTTCCAGACCGGCGGAGCTTCAGCGAATCCAGCTGCTCGACTGCTGGAGGATTAGAAACAATAGGAATTTTCATGCCGAGTGGCCCGGTCCCTGACTGGGGCCGAGAAGGCTTATGGCAGGCCGATCGAGACCTCTTCGGGCTTGAGCCAGCCCGTGGTTAGGAGCTGATCCCCAATCCGTGCCGGATTGGCGGCGTAAGCGACCAATGCAAGTGAGCGTTCCGCGCGGCTGCAGGTAACGTAGAGCAACCGACGGGTCGATGCGGTTTGACCGTCGTCAGCGCCGCCGCCGAAAAGCTTTTCGTACTTGAACAGGAAGCCGCGCGCCTCGTGATCATCCATGACGACCATGACGCGGGGGAACTCGAGTCCTTTCACGCCCTGATGCGTATCAAAACGCGCCTTGCCACTTACGTATTTGGCATAGGCCCGTACCTGCAAAAAGGGAATCGCTAAAAACTCGGCGATGGCTTTGTCTCGATCGCTGCGCTCCTGCTCGTCCTCAGCATCGCCCGCTTCGGCGGCAGCGGCAGCCAAGGCCACATTGAGCGTGTCGGGAATTGGGAAAAGACCGGTCTTGGCCACGTTATGAAGGATCTCACCAAACGTCACGGACGGATTGCCATCGAGCAGTGCAATCAGCGCATCCACGGCCGCCTGCGCACGGGCCAGCTGCTCAAACTGATCAGGAGCATGCTTCAGCGCAGATGGGCTCAACAGGGGTGAAGCTGCCCGCATGATCCGTGCGGTGCCAAACTTGTCGTCCTTGGCGTCCCATAGGGGAAGGATCAGGTTCGAGAAGAAGTTGACTGCAGGCAGTGACCCATCCAGCAACGACGTCCGAAACTGTGTTACCGGATAGAGCGCTGCCAGCAAATCATCAAACCCCATCCGAAGGGCCGCCATACGATGCTCTAGGATGAGCACTTTGACCGCATCCTCATCCAGCCACTCCTGATCGGCAGTAATAGCGGCCATGTGTGCGCAGATGGCCTTCTCCGCGGCGACCTTATCGATCCCTTCGGAGGGAAGCACGAACATCCGCACATGCCCATCGATCGCGGCGCTACGGGGGATCTGGGTCTGCTGATCGGTGGACTCGCGAATCTTGTTAATGAGCTCGATGACTCGCCGCGGGCACCGGAAGTTCAGCCGCTTGGTCGGTGTGGCCCAGTCATCGGGCAGGTTCTCGCCCAAGCCCGGCTGACCATCGCCGTAGATGCGCTGCATCATGTCGCCGAAGAGGCCGACCACAACTTCGTCCTTGTGCGCGGCCTGGAAGGTGAACAAGGCTTCCACGATATGACGGTTTGTATCTTGGCTTTCGTCAACCAGTATGTAGGGGTAGCCATCGCGCAGGATGTGCCGGAGCACGGGCTTGGACTTCAAGAAATCCCCCGCCAGATGTAGCACTTCGGCGTGATTGAGCGAGTCCCTACCCCGGTTGTCACCGTCAGGGCTGTAGACGAAGGTCTTGGTCGTGTCGAGTCGGGCTAGTCGTCGTGTCTTGGACGCGATGTCGGCGATCCGCTCCGCGGATGCTTTCGTGCCTGCGCGCCCCTTGGCTTCCTTGGCTTGCAGGTCCTCAATGTCGGCCTTGAGTGAAACCCGGAGCCACTCCCGGATGTCGTGGTTGAATCCTTCAATCAAGGTCCAGGCAAAACTGTGGATCGTGGACACGGCGATGATGGGATCAAATTGCGTGCGCCGGATAATTTCATCACGCGCTGCCTTGGTGTAGGTGACGACCGCGACCTTCTGCCCACGGACTCTCAGGCGTGCGCCGGCCGTGTCGCGGAGGTAGTCCAGGGCTCCCACCAGCGAGCGAGTCTTACCCGAGCCAGCTCCGGCGAACAGGAAGAAGCTTCTGGGAGCCTGGGGATCGAGGCAGTGTTTGATCTCCTCGTCCACATGACGATCGAGTTCATCGTTGGGGACTGCGGCGGCCTCAATGGTCATGCTGCACCGGCCTTGGGAGCAAGATCGGCCTCCTTGCGCTTCAGCTGCTCGGCCAGCCACAGCAATCCATGCTCGATATAGGCCGGCACATGGAGTTGCTCAATGTCGTCGCTGAACAAGAGCTCGAGGGCGAACTCAGCCTTATCCCCTTCCTTGATCGCCTTGGCGACATCGGCTTTCAGCTGATTGCCGTCTTGAGCGGCATCGGCGATGGCCTGGAACTTGCCCGCTAGGCCAGTGGCCCTGCGGGCCTTGAAAAAATCAAAATTCCTGTAGAGCAAGGCGTCTTCGAACGTGTTGGCGTGGATCTCCACATCGTCTGCCCCGAGCTTCAGTTTCTCTCCCGTCTGATATGCGGAGCGCACGGCATAGCCATTGGGATGAACGATGGCTTTCTCCTTCTCCTCCAGCTTCATGAGGATATCGACATCGGTCTGCTTGGGTGCCCAAGAGCGCAGCGTTTCATTGCGCGCTTCAAGTCCCTTGCCTAGCGCCGGCGTCCTGGCTTCGTTGGAAGCCGGATCCTTCGCGTCGAGGTCGGTGATGATCAATGTCGTCAGGCCCAAGGTGTCCACCAGACCCTTGAACCGGTGCGCATGGCTGCCGCCCACCTCCAACCAGGTGATATAGCGCGTCCGCAGATACTCGAATACATCGGCCTGTTCGACGAAATTGGGAACAAGGATGCGCTCGGCGCTGCCTTCGATGAAAATAGCGGCGTCGGCGAAGAACAGGTCGCAATGCGTCGCCTTGAGGTAGCGCGCCACAAACTTTTCCGTCTGGTCCGGTTTGCCGAAGACTGATGAGAGATTGACCACGCAGGCGGTGGGGGTCTTGCGCCCCTCGGAAGGGGGAAGCCGCCGGAAGTAGCGAAGCGCCGCAAAATCGCAGGCATGGGCGATGTGGCTGGAATGGGTGCTCACGACAAGTTGCGTGCTGAAATCAAGCGACTTTCCAAGGGCAGGATCATTGCGTAGCACGTTATAGGCGTGCCTGATGAACACCTGTTGCACCTGGGCATGGAGATACGCCTCGGGCTCTTCGACCAACATCAGGTGCAGCGGCGGGGTGGGCTTTACATCGTGTCCTGTTCCGGCTTTGCCCACCCGCATCCATGCATCGCGATAGCTCATCAGGTTGAAGACCATTGAGACCAAGTTCTGGTAACCCAGTCCGTTGGAGTCTTCCGGCAGGCGGTGCATATGCTCACCCGCCGCCGCGGGGATTTCGTACTGAATGGCGGACTCATGGCTCAAGCCGTCCTGCAGCTTGAGCTTGGTAGCAATCTTCAGCTTCGGGTCGGATATGCCCGGATAGCCAAGCTTCTGCAGTTCGATCAGCGCTTTGTCGAAAGCTTCCGATAGCCTGTCATCGAAGGCCTTGCGCGCCTTCTCCAGTGCCTCCATGGCCTTGATATCGGTCAGTTCCGGGGTATCACGCCAGTCCAAGTGCCTGTCATAGTAAGAGCGAAGCTGGGTGGAGAGCCGACCTGCACTGCGTGCATCTGCGCCTGCATCCTCGCGCTGCGTACGGTTACTGGTGGCCCCGAAACCTCGCTGCGCGCTGATTTCATCGATCTGGATGAGGCCGTCGAGTGGATTGCCCTCAATGGGCTCGGCGTCATCGGACAGGGCCTGCATGCGGGCAACGCCATCAGTGGGTTCCTCGACTTTCGCCGGGTCCAACAAATATGCCTTCACTTTAAAGAAGGTCCGCAGGCGACGCTCCAGAAAGTCGATCAGATTGAGCGGCCAGAGCTCCAATTGGGGCGGATCTTCCTTCCCTTCGACAGCTTGGGCTGCAGCGAGCGTGATGTCGGCCGCCTTCCTTCTCGCCGCGATGTACTCCTGCTGGAACTTGACGGCATCTTCGGGCTCAAAGCGAAACCGAACGCCAAGAGGGGCGGTCTTCCAATCCAGCGTCGGAAGCAGCTTCTGCACGTAATGCATCTCGCCCTTCTTGACTTGGAGCCACACATCCAGCTGCGGCAGGAACTCCAGAATGCCGGGCGCAGGCAACTCTGTGTCCGCGGCTATAGCCGCCTCCCAAGTCTCCCCTTGCGCATTCAGGGCTTGCCAATGCGCAAGCGACAGATCGTTGATGGAAAACCCACGCGTATCGACAAGGAAACGACGCAGCGCGGTCATGGCGGAGGTCTTGCCACTATTGTTGGCGCCCACCAGGACCGTCTTATCGGGGGCGAAAGCAATGCGCGCGGCCAACAGCTTCCGGTAGTTCCCAATCTCGACCATCGTTATCAGCACGTCCCTACTCCTTCAGGATTATCACTTGTCTCAGCGCCCCCGCCATTTGACGTGCAACGCAGGTGGCGGCAGCGACCGGGGTCTGGATGTCCAGCATCAATCGGACGCGAGGAATCAGGATGCCTGTTTCTAGAAGTCGGGAAACTCTTCATCCACTACGGCCACTTTGTCAGCGCGCTCAATGAGTAGCTTGTCCACCTCGAAAGCGAACGCGTCGATGGCGACGAATAGCGCATCAAGCTCCTCACGCGAAATCTGCACGGAATTTCCCGCCTTGTCGTGTCCGCCCCGGTGAACGATGTCGTGGCGCTTCTGAAGCGGTGCATCGAATGCCTTCAGGCTTGGTAGCTTGATCTCCAGTCCAAGCTTAAAGAACGGCACCACTTTGTCCCAGCGATGCCAGACCATGTTCTGCAGGTGGCCTTTGACATGGGTCACTAACCCTTTTTGACGCTCAAACATCTCGCCCAAAGTGATTTTTTCGTCTCGAAAGACCGGAAGCCTCCTGACGATGCTCTCCAGAGCCGCTTCATCGTTGTCGACCCAGTAGTAGACCGTCTCGTAAAGGAACGCCTCCAAAACACCGATAGAATTACTGAAGACCAGTTTCATAGCTAGGTCTTTAGCTTCTGCATCGCCCTGCAAGCCAAGTATCTTCTTAGCTTGTGCGAGCCGCTCTCTGAGCTTCGCAAGTGGTGCGGAGCGGGCACTTACGTCGAAATCGAAACGCTCGTCCCATTCGTCATCTGGAGCGTGATTAATGGGGGCCCAGGCGTCGCCGTGCTCGCCCACCAACTCATCAACTACCTCTTGAATCAGGTCTTCGTCCACTATTCCGGAGAAACGGTCAGGTATCTCGTCCCCTGGATCATAGGGGCCGCCATGGATGAACAAGTAGCCCCCTTCCCGGCCGTTGTAGGGAGTCTCATCGGCAGGGTCGCAATAGCGAGCCAGAAACCACTCCCGCATCGCAGTGAGTTGGTCATCGCGCTCTGCGGTTCTGAGCCAGTTGTCGTCAGGATCGAATGGGCCGTCTGTATCGAAGACATTGCCATAGGCCTCCGGCGGGAGATTCGCTAGTTCACTGTCTTCAAAAGGGTCGTATCCCATAGTTCCTACTCCGAGTGCGGCTACCATTCTAGCTACATTCGTAGCTCAGCCGGCGACCTGTGGAAGCCGGGAAAGCTGCTACTCACTGTGTTGCCGTAGGGAGGGCGGCATTGGCCGCATCAAAGCAAGCGACCTCTTACAAACATGTCGGTGCGGGCAAGAATTGGCCGAAAAGCCGATCCTCAGTGAAGCGTGGTCTCGACTCGACCTGTCAGCGTTGGATTGATAGCGGACCTGCCCTACCCTCGATAAATCTTCCTAATCCCCTGCCCGGCCGAGGCTTCCCCGCCGGGCTAGAGCCTATCGTCTTAAAGGAGCGTAATGAAGAGATGGTGCGGAGCAATGGCTAGGTGCCCGTGCCTTTCGCCATCAGCGAGCGTAGTGAGTCACGTAGTCTTGCTTTTTATCGTTCCACTCAAAGCTGATACCGGTGACCGCAGAGGATTCATCTGCAACTACGCTGAAGATGCGTATTAGGTCTTCGATCAAGAATTCGTAGGCCCACTTATGCCGCATGTAGTCAGAGAAGACGAGCATGCCCTTGAACGCAGTGCCCTCTGACCATGTCTGCATCCAGTAGTAGTGAATGAGCTGATTGCAAACATCGAGAATGCTCAGATCAACAGTCTCAGGATTCGCAATGTCAAATCGATCTTCCGGGAATCCTGCGCCTAAAGATGTGAATGGCTTGATGCCGATCTTCTTGTAGCGAATTGCAGGTAGCCGAACGCTTCGAGCACGATCGTTGACCTTGGAGCGCTCAAGCAAGGAGCGGACCTGGAAGGCCACTAGCATTAGACGGCGCTCATACAGAACCAGCTGCTTCTCGGACCATCTTCGATACTTGCGATGCCGCTTGAGCCACAGCACTTCTGCGCGCAGCTCTTGCCGCCAATAAGTTGACTCGATCATCCATTTGAGGCCCGAGGTAGCTGCAGCGTAGATTGTCACCCATTGCAGAATTCATCAACGGGCAATGCCATCAGTCAGCGGGGTCGTCGGCCCAGTGCGATCTAAAGCCTTGGTTCCTGCTTATTGCCCGTGCCAGCGCAGCCGGCTTGAAACAAAGGAAGGGTGTCTTCCACACCCCCGATAGACATCCCTAATCCTAATGTTGGATAGCAGTTCCCCTACCCTACCCGTTGGGCCAGGGTCCGCTTCCGGCCAATAGCAGCCGCTCCCTCTACGTAAAATGCTCACGTCCAAGTAGATGATTCCTTAGGCGCCCAAGCATGGACCCCATTGGTACTGGACCTTGCTGCTGGATTTCAAGCTCTACCAATGCCAGCGCATGCCTACCTTTGCGTTCCATGAGGTCTCTTCGCCGTCAAAGCTCCACGTGTAGTCGGCGTCTGCAAAAAAATAGCCGGTAGCGCTGACCTGCCAGGTACCGCCCACCCCTGCTTCGCCCCAACTGTCGCCAAGGTCGGCGGTAAAGGGGACGTAGCCGCGTGCACTGGAAAACTCGGTGGTCGGTGTGCCGCTGAACTGGTGCCAAGCGTTGGCGCGTATCCACCAACTTGTGGCGCGCATACCTGAGCTGACCGCTCTCTCGCCGGTACGATTAAGCCGCAGGCCCAGTCGGCCCACGGTGGAATCGCCATCGGTGTAACGGACCCGTGCAACGGCATCGACCAAGTCGTCCAGCGTGATCTTCTGCCAGATCAATTGAGCCTGGGGCTCGATGCGCCAGCCTGTCCGGCTGGGCTCGCCACTGCCGGCTTGCCCGATAAGCCACGGCCAGCCGGCTTCCACGGAAGCAAGCACGCCATCGCCATTGGTGAAGATGTCCGGCAGGCGGGTGGACCGCGCACGGAAGTCATACCAGGTGTATTGAGCAACGACATCCACGTACGCGCCACGGGGGGAGAACGCTGTCCAGTATGTGCCGATAGTGCGCGCGTCGAACTCGTCGGTGCCGGCATGGAACTCGTAGTCAGGGAAGGTATGACGCACTCGACCACGAGCCTTCCCATAGGCCAGGTAGCTGCCGGCGTGCTGGTGGCTGCCGTCCTCGCTGAGAGAGCGGTACAGGTCCACGCCAACCTGCAGCACATCGAACGCATAGTCGAAGCCCGGTCCCCGGTCTCCGTAGATGCCCTGGCTCCCTCCGTCACGTTCGCCGTCATGATGCAGCACGCGTAACCACGCGCCAGCAAGGCCAGTCCCTCCTGACGAGAGGTCGTCCCGTTGCTGCAGCATATGCTCTTCGCCTACGCGCTCATGCAACGTATCAACCACGGCTCGGCCGTAGATTGCTGCCATGGTTGGCAATGCCGCGGCCAGCGACACCTCCTGCCGGTAGGCCGGCGTGGGCATGGGGGGCGTCGGCGGCACCGGCGGCGGAAGTGGCGGGTCCGGCGGCGGCACCGGCGGTTGCGGCGGCGGATCCGGTGGAGGAAGCGGCGGAGGATCAGGGTCTGGATCTGGCGGCGGCGGCGGCGGTGGCGGTGGCGGTGGCGG